>JBDGYO010000402.1:0-2760 GCA_039584015.1 Gemmatimonadota bacterium
CTGCTGCAGGTCCGCCACGTTCCCGAAGTGGGGATCGGAGAGATGAACGATGCTGAATGTCACCTGAGGGGTCGCCTCACTTGAGATACTCCCGCATCACGCGTTTCACGACGAGGTAGGTGAGCAGGTACCAGATCGCGATGGACGCCGCGCCCACCATCCGCGGAGTGGGTTCCGCCGGCATTCGCACCAGAACATAGATACCCACGACGATCGTACTGACCAGCGCGGCGAGCCGGCCGATGCGACTGGCCCGACGCTCGATCTCCTGGCGACACGCACCACAAAGCTCGCCGAGGGGTAACTCCACCGGCCGCTGACACCGCGGGCACTCGTGCTCAACCAAGACGCCCAAGAACGGCGTCTGTGAACTCTGTGGTCGTAGCATTCCCTTTGAGATCCGGCGTGCGCACCGCGCCCTCCAGCAGCGTCGCCTCCAGCGCGCCGCGAACGCGATCCGCCGCCGCCGTCTCGTCCAGATGGTCCAACATCAAACAGGCCGCCAGCAACAGCGCGGACGGGTTGGCAACGCCCTTCCCCGCGATGTCCGGCGCCGAACCGTGCACCGCCTCGAACAAGGCGCCCCGCTCGCCGACATTCGCGCCCGGCGCGAGCCCGAGACCACCTACCAGACCTGCGATCTCGTCGCTCAAGATGTCGCCGAACATGTTGGTCGTCACGATCACGTCGAACTGCGACGGATCGAGCACCAGCTTCATGGCCGCGGCGTCGATGATCACGTCGTCGACCTCGACGCGCCCCGCATACTCGCGAGAGACCTGCCGGGCCGTCTCGAGGAACAGCCCGCTCGCCGCCCTCAAGATATTGGCTTTGTGACAGATCGTGACCTTGCGCCGCCCGTGCTTCACTGCGTACTCGAACGCGAACCGCGCAATGCGCTCGCACCCGCTCCGGGTGACGACGGCGTTCGACTGGGCCACCGCCCTCGGGTCGTCACCCACCGGAATCGTCGCCTCGAATCCGATGTACAGCCCCTCAGTGTTCTCCCGCACGAGCACGATGTCCACGTCCTCGAACCGTCCGCCGTGCAGGATCGTCTTGGCGGGCCGCACATTGGCGTAGAGATCGAACTCCCGCCGCAGCGCCACGTTCACCGAGCGGAACCCCGTGCCCACCGGCGTCGTGAGAGGCTCCTTGAGGGCCACCCCCGTGCGACCGAAGCTCTCTACGGTGGCCTCGGGCAGCGGGGTCCCGTCCTGCTCGAGCGCCGCCACGCCGGCGAGCTGTTCGTCCCATTCGATCGCGACCCCCGCCGCCTCGAGCACCCGCAGCACCGCTTCCGTGATCTCCGGTCCTATACCGTCGCCCGGGATGAGGGTGACGCGGTGTGCGGTCATGGCAATCCGGGAACCAGGCTCGTCAGCGCGTCCCACAGCGCCGTCCAGGGGTCCTCACCCTCTCCTCGGGCCACGGTGCGCCAGTCCACCGTTCCGCTGCGCACTTCCGCCACGACCATCGTGAGCTCCGCACGCGCGATCCCGGCGCTGTCGGTGGCGAAGTACGCGAGGCTCGCGGGGACCAGCGCGAAGCGGTTGCCGGTCACCCCGGTCAGGTTGCGCATCTGGCTCCGCAGGGGATCGGGAATCTTCGTGAGGCCGTCCGCCCGCAGCAGGGCCGTACCCATCTGTTCGGGGTCGGCAAGCATGCCCGGGGCCTGCCTCGCCATTCTCCGCAACTCGGCGGGCATCACCCAGTCCGCTTCGGGCGCCCGTTCTTCCAGAAACAACTCGATCAAGCTGTCGGCGTGCTGCAGCGCCTCGTCGCGTGGGCGGATCAGGCTGTCCCACTGGAGCCGGGGCTCGGCAACGATGAGCGTGAGGGGATAGACGGTCACGGGCTCTCCGGCCAGCCCGGCCGTGGGCAAGGGGTGGGTAATAGGCTCGACCGGCTCGTCGGTCTCCTGCTTGGACGAGCAACCCCACACGACGACGACGCCGAGCAGGGTGAGGACGGGGATCAGGCGTCGCGCCATTGCGGCTCCCGTTTCTCGATGTAGGCCTGAATGCCCTCGTGGGCATCGTGCAGTGCCATCAGGTCGCGGAGATACAGATTCTCGGCCTTGTACAGCGCCTCTTCGTACGCCGAGTAGTAGGACTCCATCTGCGCCCGCTTGGCGAGCATCAGCACCGGGCCGGACTTCGACGTGAGCTCGCCGACGAAGGCCTCGAGGCCGGCCTCGAACTCGGCGTCGGGGAACACGCGGTTCACCAAGCCGTACGCCTCGAGCTCTCGGGCGAGGATCATATTGCCCGTGAGGATCCACTCCATCGCCTTGCGGCGCGGCGCGGCCCGGGGGAGCACCACGCAGGCCACGGGAGGAATCACGCCCAACTTGATCTCGGGCACTGCGAACTTTGCAGACTCCGACGCGACTACGAGATTGCACCCGATGGCCAGCTCGAACCCGCCCCCCAACGCCATGCCGTCCACCGCCGCGACGGCCACGACGTCCAATAACCGGATGGTCTCGGGGATACGGTGAAACACCTGGAGCATGCGGGCGACCTTGTCCTGCGTGTGGTCGGCGATGTCGACCCCGGCGCTGAAGGCCTTTCCCTTCCCCCGCACCACCAGCACCTTGAGCTCGGGATGCGCCTTGAGCTCCAGGAGTGCGTGGTTGATCTGCTCCATCATCTCAATGTTCATGACATTGAGTGGTGGACGGTCGAGGGTCAGGGTCGCAACGCTCTCCTTGAACGTGAGTTCGATGAGGTCGTAGCTCACCCGGGTTTCTCCCTG
>JBDGYO010000403.1:0-2751 GCA_039584015.1 Gemmatimonadota bacterium
GGACTTCGACGTGGCCGAGGCGCTGGCCGTCTCGGCGCGGCATCAGGTGGAGCAAGCCCAGGCGAGCCTCGAGGAGGCCCAGGAGCAGCTCGCCAAGACGGTGCTGCGGTCCCCCATGGAGGGGCAAATCACGCGCCTGGCGGTGGAAGAGGGAGAGGTCGCGGTGCCCGGGACCTTCTCACGCGAGACCGGGCTGCTCCTGACCGTGTCCGACCTCTCGATCATCCAGGTGACGGTCCGGGTCGACGAGACCGACGTGGTACGACTCCACATGAATGACTCCACCGAGGTTACGATCGACGCCTTCCCCGACACGACGTTCACCGGGCGGGTCACGCGGATCTCCCAGAGCGCCGTGCGCGGGGTGGCGCAGACGGCCGGAGGAACGAACCAGGCCGTGGACTACGACGTCGAGGTGACCCTCGACGATCCCCCACCGGGTATCCGTCCCGACCTATCGGCCACGGCCAAGATCGTGACGGCGACACGCGACAGCTCGCTGGCCGTTCCGATCATTGCCCTCACCGTGCGCGAGCACACCCCGATTTCCACCGAGACGGCGCCGCAGGATACCACCGCCGGCGCCGAGGAAGTCGAGGGCGTATTCGTGGTGCAGGACGGCCTCGCCGAATTCCGACCCGTGAAGGTCGGCATTGCCGGTGAGGAGTACTTCGAGGTGCTCGAGGGGCTCGCGATGGGCGACACGATCGTGGCCGGGCCGTATCAGACCATTCGCGACCTGCGGGACAGCGCGCGCGTGCGCGCCACCAGCGAGGGCGGCAGCGAGGGAGGTAGCTGATGTCGGGAGAGCCGCTGATCCGGGTCTCCGGTCTCACTCGGGAATACGAGATGGGGGCAGAGACGGTCTACGCCCTGCGGGGCGTCGACATGGAGCTCAGCCCGAACGAGTACGTGGCCATCATGGGGCCGTCCGGCTCGGGCAAGTCCACCCTGATGAACCTGATCGGCTGCCTCGACTCGCCCACCAGCGGTGAGTACTGGCTCAACGGGTTGGAGGTCTCCCAGATGCCCGACGACGAGCTCGCGCGGGTGCGCAACCGGGAGATCGGGTTCGTGTTCCAGACCTTCAACCTGCTGCCGCGCGCCAGCGCACTGCACAACGTCGAGCTGCCGCTGATCTACGCCGGCGTGAACGGGAAAGAGCGCCGTCAGCACGCCGGCCGCGCGCTCGAGCGGGTGGGACTCGCCGACCGCATGCAACACAAGCCCAACGAGTTGTCGGGCGGGCAGCGCCAGCGGGTGGCGATCGCGCGCGCGCTGGTGAACGACCCCAGCATCCTGCTGGCCGACGAGCCGACGGGGAACCTCGACTCCAGCACCAGCTCCGAGATCATGGCGGTGTTCGAGGAGCTGTACCAGCAGGGACAGACGGTCGTGATGGTCACCCACGAGGCCAACATCGCGGAGCACGCGCGCCGCGTGGTGACGCTGCTCGACGGTGTCGTGCACTCCGACACGGTGAGGGAAGCGGCTTAACCCATGCCGTTCAGCGAGGCGATCCGCCTGGCGCTGCGCGTCATCTGGACGCAGAAGATGAAGAGCAGCTTCTCCGTCATCGGCATCTTCATCGGGGTGACGTTCCTCATCGCCGTGGTGTCGGTCGTGGAGGGCATGAACGAGTACATGACGGAGAGCTTTGCCAACAAGCTCCTCGGCGTGAACACGTTCCAGCTGCGTCGCTACCCCGGCGTGCAGATGGGGGACATCTCCAGCGAGACCCGCCGCCAGTGGCGACGGCGTCCGCGCATCACCTACGAGGATGCGCGCGCGGTGGAGGCCGGCCTCAGCGTTCCCGTGGTCATCGCGTGGGAGTCGAGCCGCCGCGGCATCGTGGAATACCGGGGGAAGGTCGCACGCGACATCGACCTCATCGGCTCGACCGAGGACTGGTTCACCATCAGAACCATGGACCTCGAGGCCGGACGCGGATTCAGCGCGCAGGAGGTGCGCACTGGACAGCCGGTGATCGTGCTGGGGAACGAGCTGGCGAGCCGGCTGTTCGAGGACCTGGACCCGATCGGCCGGGAAGTGCGCGTCCGCAAGATCCCCTACCGGGTGATCGGCGTGGCCGAGCCCCAGGGCAGCGTGTTCGGGCTGTCGCTCGATAAGTTCGCCGTGGCGCCGGCGCTGTCGCCGATCAAGCGCTACGTGAACCCGCCGCGGGTGCTCGACGAGCTCAAGGTGCAGGCCGGCTCGCAGGAGGAGCTCCGGGCGGCCATTGCCGAGACCGAGGCGATCATGCGCAGCCGCCGTGGGTTGCGGCCGAGCGAGGAGAGCAACTTCTCCATCGAGACTGCCGACGCGGTGCTCGACTTCTGGGACAACATCAACCAGTTCCTGATGACGGCGCTCCCGGGCCTGGTGAGCATCGCCCTCGTGGTGGGCGGGATCGTGATCATGAACATCATGTTGATGGCGGTGGCCGAGCGTACGCGCGAGATCGGCATTCGCAAGTCGTTGGGGGCGCGCCGCCGCGACATCATGCGCCAATTCCTCGTGGAGTCCGCCACGCTGGCCACGGTGGGCGCGGCGATGGGGATCGCGTTCGGCCTCGGCATGGCTGCGCTGGTACAGGCGACCACGTTCCTGCCCGCGCGCGTGGCGCCGTGGTCCATCGTCGTCGCCGTCCTGCTCGGCGCCGGCGTCGGCATCGGTGCGGGACTCTACCCCGCCAGCCGCGCCGCGCGCCTCGACCCCGTAGAGGCCATCCGGCACGAGTGAATCATGACG
>JBDGYO010000404.1:0-2744 GCA_039584015.1 Gemmatimonadota bacterium
GGGAGCGGGCCTGGGGCAGGCGCTGCGCGCCACGAAAGGGCCGCCCTGGCTCGGAGTAGGCCTCGCGGCCCTCGCCGGCACGGCCGTGGTGAGCGGTGCCGCGGCGTACGAGGCGGGCAACCTGACGGGCGCCGGGCTGGGTCTCGAGTCGGTGACCGGCGTGCCGCTCAAGGGCTGGGTGGGGATCGGCGCGGTGCTGGCGGGCCTGCTGCTCTGGACCGGGCGCTACCGCATCGTGGAGCGGGTGCTGGCAGTGTGTGTCGCGGTGATGGGCTTCGTGTTCCTGACGACCGCGATCATGGTCGCACCGCACCTCGGCACACTGCTGGGTGGCGTCTTCGTTCCACGGCTTCCCACGGGTGCGGAGTTCACGGCGCTCGCCTTGATCGGCACGACCATCGTGCCGTACAACCTCTTCCTCCACGCCGCGGCGGTACGGGAACGCTGGTCCGATCCGCGGGACCTCCCGTCCGTACGGCTGGACCTGCTGGTGGCGATCGGGCTCGGTGGCCTCGTCTCGGCCGCGATCGTGGTGACTGCCGCCGCCGCCCTCGACGGCACCCAGGTGCACTCCGCAGGCGACATGGCACAGCAGCTGGAGCCGCTCCTCGGTCCGTGGGCGAGCCACGCCTTCGCCCTGGGATACGCGGCCGCCGGCGTGTCATCGGCGATCACCGCTCCGCTCGCGGCCGCCTATACGGTGCTCGACGTGTTGGGCCGCGGGCGCGACGTGCGTGCCCCGCTGCCACGCTGGGTGTGGCTCGGCTGCGTGGCGTTCGGCGCGCTGGCAGCGCTTGCGAGCGTGCGGCCGGTGCCGCTCATCTTCCTGGCCCAGGTCGTGAACGGCCTGGCACTCCCCGCCGTTGCGTTCGTGCTCCTCATCGCGATGAACGATCGCGCTCGCCTTGGATCGCACGTGAACACGTGGCGGGGGAACGTCGTGGGCGGGCTCGTAGTGCTGCTCTGCGCCGTGCTCGGCGCGCGCGCCGTCCTGCTGGCGCTGTGAGGGTCCTGGTCACTGGCGGCACGGGGCTGCTCGGGAGCCACGCCGTCGAGCGCCTGATTCGCGAGGGACATGAGGTGCAGGCCATGGCACGCAGCACCGCCGGTTGCACCTTCGTCGAGCATCTCGGTGCCGAGAGCTTCCTCGGCGCGGTGGAGCAGCCCGAGAGTTGGGACGCCGCCGGCACGTTGGACGCCATCGTGCACGCCGCGGCGCTCGTCGTGGATCCAACCGGGTGGGAGCGCTTCCGCGCGGTCAACGTACACGGGACGCGGCTCGCGGTCGAAACCGCCGCACGACATGGCGCCCGCTTGGTACACATCTCGTCGGTCGCCGTGTACGGCCGCCGCCCCGAGAGTGATTCGAGTGCTCCCGTCACCGAGGATGCGCCGTTTCAGTCCATTGCCGAGCCCGACTACTACGCGCGCTCGAAGCGCCTCGCCGAGGCAACCCTGTGGCAGCGAGCGGAGGAACTGGGTGTCTCCGCCGTGGCGCTCAGACCGTGCGTGATGTACGGCGAGCGTGAACGCCTCTTCATGTCCCGTGCCATGGGGATACTCCGCTTCGGCATCGCGCCGATCATTGGACGCGGGGACAACCGGCTCGCGATGGTGTACGCAGGCAACGTGGTCGAGGCGGTGTTGGCCGCCCTGGAACGCCCCGAGGTGCGAGGAGCGTTCAACACGACGAACGACGGCGGGCTCGCGCAGCGCGAGTTCTTCGAGATCATCGCGCAGGCGAGCGGGCGCCGGCTGCGGCTCGTGCGGCTGCCGCTGGGTGCCGCCGTCACACTCGGCAAGGCGTGGCACACCATGCACCGCCTGCTGCGCCCGGGACGGTACGCGGGCATCGGATCATCGGGTGCGCGGTTCATGGCACGGGAAAACCCCTACACGTCGGCCAAGGCCGAGCGCAAGCTGGGCTGGCGACCCTCGACCCCCCCGCGTGAGGCGCTGCGGCGTACCGTCGAGTGGTTTCTCGCACAGCATTAGCGGCGGTTTCGGCAGGCAGAACCTCATCACCCCAGAAGGACGGTACGACATGCCCCTCAACATCGTTGCCATTCAGGGATCCGTGCGCCCGGGAAACTACACGGCCAAGGCCCTGGCCGTCGTGGTGGACGAGCTGCGCGGGCGTCCCAACGTGCACTGCGACGTGGTCGACCCGGCAGCGATGCACCTGCTCTTCCCCGGCCAGGGAGACTCCCCCGATGCCGCGGCGCTTGCGCAGCGGGTCAGAGACGCGACCGGCGTGATCCTCGCGACCCCTGAGTACCACGGCAGCCTCAGCAGCAGCATGAAACTCGTGCTCGAGAACCTCGGGTTCCCGTCGGCACTCGCGGGCAAGCCCGTGGCGCTGCTCGGTGTCGCTGCCGGTCAGATTGGGGCCATCAAGTCGCTGGAGCAGCTGCGCAGCGTGTGCTCACACGTCGGAGCGATCGTGCTGCCGGGACCGATATCGGTCGCCAACGTGCGCGGCGTGTTCGACGAGGACGGGCGATGCAACGACGAGAAGGTCGAGCGCCAGATCCGGGGCCTGGCCACGACGCTGCTCGACTACATCGATCGCGCGGTCTGCCCTGCCATCGCGCTGGAGCAGATGGTGCGCGAGGGCGCGGGCCGCGGCGCCTAGTTCACCTGGGTGGTATCGGACGGCCCGTCGGGCGTGCCGATGTCCAGCACCACCTTCCAGCTGCGGTCGTCCTGTCGCTTCCAGATGGTCGTGTAGGTGCCGCGGGAGC
>JBDGYO010000405.1:0-2742 GCA_039584015.1 Gemmatimonadota bacterium
CTCGAGCTGCGCCGAGTCCTTGAGGAAGAGCGTGGGGAGCGTGGTCATCTGGACCTCGAGCTCCCCGGAGCGGTCCGTGGGGTAGACACAGGCGGCGAATCCGGCCGCGGCCAGAGCGGCCAACCCGGCGATGCGCAAACGCTTACGCTGCACGAGGATCCTCGCTGCTACGGGGGAAAACTCTGCGAACGATGGGTAATCCTAGGATGCGAGTCAAGCTGCCGATATGAGCTAAGTCACGACGAGAAGGTGACTTCGCGGGCCGGCCCCCCGAGGCCCGAAACCATCGTACCTTTCCCCCTTCCCGTTCCCCCTTCCCCGGGCCGCCGGGTGGGAGGAGGCGTTCATGGATTGGCTCACCAACCCCGAGATCTGGATTGCGCTCGTCACGCTGACCGCGCTGGAGGTCGTGCTCGGGATCGACAACATCATCTTCCTGTCGATCGTCGCCGGAAAGCTCCCCGCCCACCAGCAGCGCAAGGCCCGTCGCATCGGCCTCGTCGGGGCCATGGTGATGCGACTCGCGCTGCTGTTCTCCCTCGCGTGGATCATGCGGCTCACCGGTCCCCTGTTCGAGGTCCTGGGGCAGGAGATCTCGGGCCGCGATCTCATCCTCATCGGGGGCGGCCTGTTCCTGCTCGCCAAGGGAACCCACGAGATCCACGACAAGCTGGAGGGCGAGGAGGGCCGCGCCAGCGGCAAGGCGGTGCGCTCCTTCGCCGGCGTGATCGCTCAGATCATGGTGTTGGACATGATCTTCTCGCTCGACTCGGTGATCACGGCCGTGGGGATGGTGAAGGAGGTGTGGGTGATGGCGGCCGCGATCATCATCGCGGTGGTGGTGATGTTGATCTCGGTGGAACCCATCTCCGACTTCGTGGAGCGCCACCCCACCGTCAAGGTGCTGGCACTGGCGTTCCTGCTGCTCATCGGCGCGACGCTGATCGCCGAAGGCTTTGAGCACGAGATCCCGCGCGGCTACATCTACTTCGCGCTGGGCTTCTCCGTGTTCGTGGAGATGCTGAACCTCAGGATACGCAAGCGCGTGAAGCCGGTGGAGCTGAGGCAGGCGTATACGACGGGGGAGATGCCGACGGGGGCCTAGGACCTGGTGGCCGGCGGGGCGGTTACCCCGCCAGCCACCACGACCCGCCTTCGCTACGGCGCGCTCGGCCCCAGGATCACCGCGTTGAGGAACAGCCGGTTCGCCGCCCGGAAGTAGCCGCGGTAATTGGGGTCCTCCGCGAAGGCGATGACCCGGCCGCCGTCCACGCGCTCCTCGTACACGAACACCGCGTCGCGAATCCGCTCCAGGGTCTCCTGCCACGCATGGCCCGAGAGCTTCTCCCCGTAGCGCGCCACCACCCGCTGGCTCGAGGAGGGCGGCCCCTCGGGCGGGAGGTAGAGCTCCGGCGAATCCACCAGCACCGGGAGCTCTCCGGCGTCGTAGCCGGCCGACATCCAGTAGCCGTCGTCCAGGGTGGCCCGGAAGATCGCGCCCGGCACGTCGAAGCGCTGCGCGTCCTCCCCGTCATCGGTGTCGTACCAGCTCCGCAGCGCGATCAGCTCGAGCTGTTCCCGCACGAAGTCGATGGCATCACCGATCACCACCAGCGTCCCCCCGTCGCGGACCCACTGTACGAGGCGCTCGCGGCCCTGTTCACCGAGCTCCTGCGCGAGCGGATCCGGCGGCGCATCCGGAATGACGATCACGTTGTATTCGTTCAAGTCAGTGCGCGACACCAAGCTAGTCCGCAGCACGGTCGTCGGGATCCCATGCTGGCGATCGAGCGTGTACCACGCCCAGCCAAACGAGTAGGGGAAGATCGGGGTCTCCCCGAGGAGCGCGATGCGAGGTTTCTTGACCATGAAGCCGTGCCAGCCGGAGCCGAGCGGCGGGAAGCCGGCTTCCGACAGTCCGGTGTGCAACGCGAGCACCTCCACCCCGAAGTGGCCGGCCACCTTCTCCACGGCAGCGTGCACCGTGGAATCGTTCTGACCGACGCGGACTACGACCGATCCGCCGTGCACCACCTGGCCCGCGATGCGACTGCCCTTGGTGAGCACCGAAGCGCGATAGCCCTTGTGCCTCAGATGGTAGAGGGCCGCGAGTGAGGCGGCCGAGCGGCCGTCCAGCACGTACGCGTAGCCCGCCCGCTCCATCGGCTCGGGAGCGATCAGCAGCTCGGCTCGTACCAGCGGCTCCGTCTGCAGGTCGCGTCCGTCCGTGCTGGAGTAGCCCCCCACGTTGAACAGGAGCGGCAGCGACCACCCCGTGATGTCATAGAACCGCGGGTTCTCGGCCCGCTCCACCCGGGCCCGCGCCTCTCTGACGAACGCTTCGGGCTGCGGCGTCTCCGGCTCCAACAGCGTGCGCAGCAGGCGCGCCGACGGCTGCGCCGCCTCCACCACGTACGTACCGGCCGGGAAGTTGCGGCGACCCACGTCGTGCCCTTCCCGGTCGCGCACACCCGACAGGGTGACCGCCTGGCTGAGCTCCGATACCTCGATCGCGTTGCGCTGCAGCAGCTCCACCACCTCGCGCACCAGCACCGGGTCGCCCTCGTTGGCGATCAGGTAACGGCGCACGCCCTGGCGCCCGTCGGCGATCGCCACCTGCTGTGAGGCGTAGTAGTCGGCCAGCAGCGCTTCTCGATTCGTCGCCGCGGTGCGCGCCGCTGTCCACGCCGCCACGTACTGCTGCTCGACCGCGTCGGCGAGCGTGCGCACCGTGCCGTCCGG
>JBDGYO010000406.1:0-2729 GCA_039584015.1 Gemmatimonadota bacterium
TCGGGTCTCCCAACATCCGTACTGGACGTATTGCCATGACCGGCCTCGCGCCGTTGTAACGGGGCCACCAATCTATGGCTTTCCTATGATCGCTGCCATCATTCCCGCCGGTGGCGCCTCGGAGCGCATGGGCTCGCCCAAGGCGCTGCTTCCCTACCGGGGCCGCACCTTCCTGGGTACGATCCTCGATGCGTGCGGCGCCCTGGGGCTCCAGCAACGCCTCGTGGTGCTCGGGTACGACGCCGATAACATATTGTCGGGCATTGACTTGAGTGAAGCGACCGTGCTCACCAACCCTGCGCCGGAGAGGGGTCCGATCGGCTCCATTCGCCTGGGAATCGAAGCCGTTTTCAACCATCCGGTTGAGGCGGCCCTGGTCTGGCACGTGGATCGGCCTCACGTGGCTATCGCCACGGTCGAGGCGTTGCTGGATCGGTCTCGCCAGGGAGGCGAGCCGATCGTGGTTCCGAGCTACCAGGCGAGGAGGGGCCATCCGGTGATCTTCGGGCGAGCGGTGTTCGAGGAACTCCTCTCCGTGCCCGACGATCAAGGGGCCCGAGCCGTGGTACGCTCGGACCCCTCCAGGGTCGCTGTCGTGCCGGTAGACGATCCGGCGGTGACCGAGGACATCGACACGCCGGAGGCCTATAAGGAGCTGCTCCGGCGGGAGGACATCAGGTAGACGGCGCCACCACCCGCAGTCGCATCACGTACTGAACGTCCAGCTCGTCCCGCCACACCCCGTAGATTTTGTCGGCGCGGAATACGCGCGGCGCAAAACGCCTCGGCATCGAAACCACTCCGAGGAACCTTCCCTCGGCGTCGAATACGTCCCACTCGGGCGCGCCCGTGTCCTCCAGCACGTTGTACTGCTCCAGTTCCTCGTCGCTCAGGGACGCAGCCGATTGTACGTGCTGTACCCAGGTCGTCCCTTGCGGGCCGAGCTGGATGGCCGCGAACGCCGGGAAGCTCTCACCGAAGTGGACGATGGTGCGAAGTTGCGGCAGCACGCTGGGTGGCACACCGGCATCCGTCCACGCGCGCTCGAGGAAGCCCATCACGGCCTGCTGGTCCCGCTCGCTCACGGGCTTCCGTTCGAACGGTTTGGAGACGATCCGTTCGCGTGTGCCGTCGCTCGCGTACAGACTCAGCCGGTAGTCATCGTTGGTGGCATACACGAGCGTGAGATCTTCAGCGAGGCGCCACACCGACTCCTTGGTGTACAGGTTGATCTCCGGTGTGCCCCCGCTCATCTGGAAGGTCTTCCCCGACGGGAAAGTCAGCAGGGTGTCGGTGACCGTTCCGCCGGTTGTGACGGCGACGACGACGTCCATCGAGTCCTGCACGGGCTGGTTGGGCGCTGGCATGGGGCGCCGCTGCATCGCCAGCATGCCGGTACTCGTCGTCTGGAACAGCATCGGAATGCCGTCCGCGAGCGAGAGGGGATAGCTGCCGGCGCTCGAGCCGTCGGGGAGGAACAGACTCACCCGCTGGTTGGCCATGTCGGGCACGATGAGCGTATCGCCCGGTCCGGTCAGTATGAACTGGGCGCCCAGGCCGATCTCTCCCGGCCCGCCGCCCGGCTTGCCGATCGTGTGCTGGAACTCTCCATCGACGCCGAAGACCTTGACCTGCTGTGCCTGGGCGTCGAGCACGAAGATGCGGCCGTCCGAGCCCACGGTCAGGAAACCGATCTGTCCGAACTGATAGTTGGCGTCGCCCTCGACCGTGCCGATGCGCAGCTCCTCCTCGACCACCCACTCCGTACCCGCGGTCCACATGCCCTCGGCGGGGTTGGAGACCATTTGCACTCCCGCGCTGTCGGAGACGGTGCCAGCCCACTCGCCGCCGCCGCCCCCGCAGGCCGCGATGCAGGCCACGAACGCCGCGGTAGCTGTGCTGCGTGCGATTCCCGATGTCATCACCTCGTCACTCCCCTTTCGACTCCTCCAGAATCCGCTCCATGCGCTCCCGGTAATCCTGGAACGCCACGCGCCCCTGGCCAGTTGCGCGGATCATCGTACGTGGCTTCTTGCCTACGAACGTCTTTTCAATCTCAATGTAGCCGGCCTGCTCGAGCTTGCTCAGGTGCGAGGACAGATTGCCCTGCGTCATGCCCATCTGACGCATGAGGAAGAGAAAGTCCGCACCCTCGAGCACGAAGAGATACGACATGAGCATGAGCCGGGCCGGCTCGTGGATCATGCGATCGATGTCGGTCGGCGGTATGACGCCCTGGATGTTTCGCTCATCCGTTGCCATGGGCCTCGGCCTCCGCCGGCAATGGGTACTTCCGCAGGAACCGGATGAACATGCCGAGTCCGGGTATCGCCAGGACTGCACCGCCCACGAAGGCCGTCGTCCCAGTGCTCACCGGAAGGAGGTGCGAGAAGACGAGAGCGTACACAATCCCGGCGAGGAGCATGCGAGGTAAGTCGAGCCAGTATGCCATCCCGCCGAACACGACGAACGCCCACACCCCGACGAAAACGTTGATCAACCCCACGTTGGAGCGCATCCAGGTGGAGGCAACGCTTACCGACACGACCGCAAGGAAGAGCGCCACGCCGAGCAGGGACGAGAACAAGAGCAGGAGCTTCGTCTTCCTCCGCTTTTCGCGCCGCCCAGGCCCGAACTTCGCCACGCCCATGCGGGGAACGGAGATGGTCCGCTTTGCCACCTTGATGAGGACGATGAGGCCCACCGTCAGCCCGAGGTGCGCGACCAGG
>JBDGYO010000407.1:0-2725 GCA_039584015.1 Gemmatimonadota bacterium
ACCCCCCCCTCCGTGACCTTCACGACGGCCACACTCGGCCCCTTGAAGAAGTGTGTCACCGTTCCGATGAGCTGCTCGGCCATTGCCCCTCCCTGAAGCGGCACCCCTAATAATTGGCCCAGGTTGACGGAGCCGCTAGAGTGACCCGGCCCTGGCCCTTGGCCTCGCGGGGACCGACCTCTATTGTTCAGCCCGCGACGGACCCGGCTACCACGGGCGAGCGGGGCTGCCCCGCCGTGGTACCGGAGCCCATCTTTAGGAGAGACAGCCACGTAAGGCGATGACCGCATGACGATGGTGTTGTACCACCGCACGAGCATCGGTGACGCCCGGAAGATCATGCAGTCCGGGTTCGAGAACATCGATTGGGACTTCGGCCTCAAGGACGCCCAGACCGGGCAGGACGCGGTCGTCCCGGGCGTGTGGCTCGCCGATCGCCCGCTCGGGCACGAAGAGGGAATCGAGGGCGACGCCCTGCTCGAGGTGAAGCTGGATCTGGCCGAAGACGAGCTCAAACCGTTCGAGCTCGAGGGCATGTTGTGGAACGCCCACCTGTGGGTCGCGCCGGCGGAGTTGATCAATGGTCACAGCGAGGTGCGCATCGAGGAGGTCGACCCCAGGACCTCCTGGTTCCACAAGGCGTGGGACGGGGAGACCGAGCCCGACGAGAAGGATTCGGGGGGATGAGCGAACGGTGAGCCTCGACGTGCAGCACGACGAGGCCGGCGACCGGTACCTCGCTGAGGTGGACGGCCACGAGGCGTACGTGGAGTACCGGCCCGTCGACGACAAGACGCTCGACTTTCTGCAGACGTACGTCCCCGGCGAGCTGCGCGGCCAGGGCATTGCCGGCAAACTGGTGGCGCGTGCACTCGACTTGGCACGCGAGCAGGGGTACGCGGTAATCCCGACCTGTACCTACGTGCAGGGCTTCCTGGAGAAGCATCCGGAGTACGCGGATCTCATCGCCCGATGACCGCGAGGGCGCCGCGGGACCCTCCGGGCCCGCTTGGCTTCCGATCTGCAACTAGCTAGTTTTTGAGGCTCTTATGGCCGATATCTCCCTTTCGGGCAGCAAGATGCTACTCATGGCCGGGACGGCGAACCGCCCCCTGGCCGAGGAGATCGCGGCGCAGCTCAACGAGCCGCTCTGTCGCGTGACGATCCGACGGTTCGCGGACGGCGAGATCTTCGTCAAGATCGACGAGAACGTGCGCGGGCAGGATGTCTTCATCATCCAGCCCACCAATGCGCCGGCCGAGAACCTGGTGGAGCTGTTGATTCTGATCGACGCGGCCAAGCGGGCGAGCGCTGCCCGGGTCACGGCCGTGATTCCGTACTTCGGGTACGCCCGGCAGGACCGTAAGGACCAGCCGCGCGTGGCCATTAGCGCGAAGCTGATGGCGAACGTGATCACGACGGCAGGAGCGGAGCGGGTGCTGGGGCTCGATTTCCACCAGCACCAGTTGCAGGGGTTCTTCGACATCCCGGTGGACCACCTCTACGCGGCTCCGCTCCTGATCCAACATTACCGGCAGAAGAAGCTGCACGAGCCGGTGGTGGTGGCCCCCGACGTGGGCGCGGCGAAGATGGCGCGGGGCTTCGCGAAGCGGCTGGACGCCTCGCTGGCCATCATCGACAAGCGGCGCCCTTCGGCCAACATCGCCGAGGTCGTGAACGTGGTGGGCGAGGTCGATGATCGGGACTGCCTGCTGGTGGACGACATGATCGACACGGCCGGGACCATGACCGAGGGCATCATGGCGCTGCGGCGCCTGGGAGCGCGGAACGTGTACGCCTGCGCCACGCACGCCCTGCTGTCGGGCCCGGCGGTGGACCGCCTCGCCTCGTCGGACGTAACCGAGATAGCGGTGACCAACACGATCCAGGTCCCGGATGAGCGCCAATTCGAGAAGTTGAAGATTCTGTCGATCGCACCGCTGCTGGCACAGGCCGTGCGTTTCACACACAGCGACCAGTCGGTCAGCTCGCTGTTCGACTGATCACGGAACGAGAAGGGTAGTAACCGACGGTATGGCACAGACGGTCACAGTCAACGCAGAGCGCCGCAGCAGCAGCGGCACGGGCGCGGCACGCAAGCTCCGGCAGGCCGGGTTGGTCCCGGCGGTCGTGTACGGTTCCGGCCGCGACACGGAGTCGATCACCCTGAACCTCGCCGACCTCGAGAAGGTGCTGCAGGGCACCTCGGGCTCGACCGTGATCGAGCTCTCGGTCGACGGCACGCCACTGCGCGCGCTGATCCGCGAGATCCAGCGGCACCCGACCCGGAAGACGATCTCGCACGTGGACTTCTTGGAGATCCACGCGGGCGAGAAGATCACGCTCAACGTGCCGCTGGCAATGGTGGGCACGCCGGAGGGCGTGCGCAACGCGGGCGGCGTGCTGGAGCAGTTCCTGCGCGAGATCGAGGTCGAGGTACTCCCGCGCCACATCCCGGAGAACATCGAGGTGGACGTCTCTGCGCTGGAGATCGGCCACTCCCTCCACGTGTCGGATATCTCCGTGGAGGACGCCCAGATCCTGGCGGAAGCGAGCCAGACCATCTGCACCGTGGTGCCGCCGCGCGTGGAAGAGGTCGCGGTGCCCGAGATCGTGGAGGAAGAGGAGGGCGCCGAGCCCGAGCTCATTCGCAAGGCCAAGGCCGAGGGGGAGGAAGCGGAGGAGGCCGCACCCGAGGGCGAGACGCCCCAGGAGTAACCACTGC
>JBDGYO010000408.1:0-2711 GCA_039584015.1 Gemmatimonadota bacterium
CCACTTCTGATGCCATTGGGTCCAGGCAGCATCGTGCTGCAATTGCTCGAGGACGGGTCGTACGCCGTCAATGCGGAGCCCGTGCTCCTGTCGCAGCTCGATAGTCGGATGCATGAGATCTTCGATAATCGGCCGGCGAAGCTGCTGTTCGTCCAGGTGGCGGACAACCGTCGGTACCAGGACGTGATTACGGCGATGGACATCACGCGCGGTGCCGGCGTGCAGGTGATCGGCATCGCCCCTCCCGGCGAGGTGCCGCAGGCGATTCCGCCCGTCGACCTGAGCGAGCGGTTCGATCCACGAGATTACTCGGGCGTGGGTGTCGAGGGCGGCGTGTTCGGCGACAGCGCGTTCGAGGCGCAGATCTTCAAGGACGCCGTTGTGGACGTGTTGCCTCAGCTGGTGTCGTGTCCTCCCGTTCACTATCCCGAAGAGATGCGGCAAGCGGCCATCGAGGGAGTAGTAGTCCTCCAGTTCGTGGTGGAGATCGAAGGTCAGGTGAAGCCCGAGAACATTGAGGTGCTTCGTTCGACGCACCAGGCGTTCGAGGCTCCGGCGAAGGAGATGCTTGCGGGGTGCATGTTCCGGCCTGGGAAGGTGCGCCAGACTGAGGTCCGGGTGCTCGTCCAGATGCCTCTCACGTTCACCTTGCAGAAGGGCTCACCATAGTGGGGATCTGATGCCGGGACTGGGAAGGACGCGGGATCGGCTGACCGGCGGCGAGTTGTCCGTCGAGCAGATCATCGACACCGCCCAGCAGGTGGAGGACCGTATCGCCAACAACCTGCCGGGCGAGGCCGCTCTGCGCGACGTTGCGCACGCGGTAACCGACGCGGCCCGTCTCGCTCAGGTGAGGGTGAGGCGATTGAAGCGGCCGTACAGCGTGCAGCGGATTCGGCAGTACGTCGTCCTCGCCGCCGTTGCCATGCTCATCTGGTGGCTCTACACAAGTGTCTTCGGGTCCAGGGTTGCCACCATTGCCGTGACCGGCACCGAGTACTCGGTGCTCGAGGCCCGGGCGGAAGCCAACAACGCCGATAGGATCCGATTCCTGGAATCCGCCGGGTCATCGGCCAGCGTGGAGCTGGTACGTCAGGGGCAAGCAGACATGGCCGTGGTGCAGGCCGGTGTCGCAATCCCGGAAGGGTTCACCATCCTCGGGGTCGTGCGGGCGGAGCACGTCCTGTACTTCACGCGCGATGTCCAGCGTGCGACGGCTGGTGTGCCAAGGGTGATGACGTTTGGCGCGGGACAGGGTTCACACATCCTTGGGCAGCTGTTCTTCGAGCTCTGGGGACACGAACGAGTCGAGTGGCTTTACACATGGGGGGAGCTCGCAGCCGACGTTGGGTACGTGATCCCGCTCGACGTGGAAGCCATCTTCGTGGTGGTGGATCCGGCAGATCGCGCCATGCGCGGCGCGATCCGGCGGGCTGCCATGGCAGGATTCGAGCTGCGTGACCCCGACATCGGGGTGTACGCAACGCATTTCACGTACCTCGAGCGGGTCGGCATCCCGCGCGGTCACTACAGCCAGGCAGATCCCACTATCCCCGACATCGCATCGGGCCCGATGCAGACATATGCGGTGGCTAACTACCTCATGGCAGGAGAGGGAGTGACGGACCGCCAGCTGGGGTTGGCGCTCCAGGCGTTCGAGCTGGACCCGTCGACGGTGGGACTGGGGACGGCGGTGCTGCATTCACGGGGCAGCTCGCTCGTGGCGGATCTCGGAACGGTGCTGGAAGCTGCCGTGAATCTCGTGATCATCCTGGTGGCGCTATTCGGGTTCGAGATCCTGCTGCACCGTCGCTACGTGCATGAGTTGAACAGGTTGATCAGTTGCATCTCCCTCCTCCAGGCGAACCTCGACGTCATCGGCGTGAAGGACGAGAAGGTCCTGGCAGACAACGTGTTCTACCTGGATACCTGCGCGGATCTGCTGGGCCTGATCTCCACCATTGGCGGATACTACGGCCAGGAAAACGCCGCCCTCGTGTTCAACGGCTTGACCGGACTGCTCCACGTGCGAGCGAACAACATCAAGGTCAACATTCGCCTGAAGCTGCTGCGCCCGGAGGTCACGATGTTGGATACGGCCGGTGGGGCAGCGCCGACGCCGGACACCCGAACCGCCTCGAGGCACGATGTCGGCGTCGGTGACTGATCGGTCCCGGGAGGAGCGTCGCCACGTCGGTGTGCGTGCGTTGCCGGTGCTGAGAGACTCCATTGTGGTGGCTACGTTCTTGGCGGCGGCCATGCTTGCCGGCGCGACTAACGAGGCGCACGGGCAGGAAGCGGAATCCGAGCGCGTCCGCGACCGAATACTCCTGCCCCTGGCACTCATCGGTGGGGTACCGGTGGGAGAGTTCTCCGAGTCTGTGGATTTCGGGTACGGCCTGTCGGCTGGCCTTGTCTTCCACCTGGACCGCCGGCGCATGGTAGGCCTGCGGATCGACGCCTCGTTTCTGGAGTACGGTCGCAAGACACGAGGCATTCTGCTGACTGACCCACTCGTGGGGGTCATCGCCCTCGATATCGTCACCGAGAACTCCATTGCCTCGGTAGGTGTTGGGCCGCAGTTTACCGTGCCCGGGGAAGTCGTTCGACCGTATGTGTTTGTCACCGCGGGCTTCGCCTATTTCTGGACACAATCGTTCCTGAGCGGCGCTGCCGATACGAGCAGCGTCGAGCGGACGACGAATCTGGAC
>JBDGYO010000409.1:0-4591 GCA_039584015.1 Gemmatimonadota bacterium
GCGCCATGGCCTATCAAAGCGAGATCGAGAAGCTCGAGCAGCGCTTCGGCGAGAAGCCGGAACAGTGGTTCGCCGCCCTCGCCGATGCCTACCGCAAGGACGGCGATCTCGACATGGCCCTGGACATCCTCAACACTTGGATCGAGAAGCGTCCCAACTACACCAGCGGTCACATCGTGCGGGGCCGCTGCCTGCTCGACCGGGAGCAGGACCCCGAGGCGGCACAGGCCTTCCAGGGGGTGCTCGAGCTCGATCCCGAGAACATCATCGCGATCAAGGCGCTGAGTGACATCGCGGCCCGGGCCGGCAACGAGGAACAGACTCGCCATTGGCTGGAGCGGCTCCTCGAGGTGGACCCGATGAATGAGGAGGCGCACGCCGCGCTGGAGGCGATGTCGCAGCCGGACGCCTTGGAGCCTGCCGAGCTGGAGGCTGCGGAGCCGGAGCCGGCAGAGGCGCCGCCCGCGGAGGAGACTGCGGCGGGAGCCCCGGCACGGGCGAGCGGGCCGGAGGCTGCATTCGATCCCATGGCCATTGCGGACGAGATGCGCGACTCCGACGAGGTCGAGGAGGTGACCGAGGAGCCGGCCAGGGAGAAGCTCGACGTTCCGTCGCTCGAAGTCCCCGCGCTTCCGGACTTCGATGCGGACGAAGCCACGCTCGAGATGGAACCCACGGCACGCCCGCCGACGGCGGAGCCGGAGCTCCAGGTGGAGGCGGCGCCCGAGGTGGAGGGGCTGACCGCGGGACAGGCGGCGCCGGTCGATGCCGACATGGGCTCCGAGGCTGCCGAGCCCGAGCCCACCGTCGAGCCGGCGGCCGAAGTCGAGGGGCTCGAGACCAGCGAGGTGAGAGCCGACGCCGGTGATGCGGCCGTCGATGACAGTGGGCTCAAGGTCGAGGCGTTCGACGAGGAGATGGGATGGGACGCCGGTGACCGCGTGTCCCATGCGATCTCCCAGGAGGACATCGAGGAGGCGCAGCAGGCCCACGAGAACAGCTTGGATTCGCCCGCTCACGTCCTGCCGGGTATCGAAGAGGAGGAGGTACCCGAAGTCGGTGTGGAGGAGCGCGAGGCCCCGGCCGTCGAGGGCCTGGATCTGCCGCCGGAGGCGCCGGAGGAGGAGCCGGAACCGGTGACGGGGTTCGAGCCCACGGTGGCCGAGACGGCCGACGGGGCTGAGGAGGCCCCCCCTGAGGCGGCGGCCCCCGAAGCGCCGGTGGAGGCCGAGGTGGTGGCGCAGGCCGAGCCTGAGCCGGAACCTGCGCCAGAACCGGCGGAGCCCGAGCCGACCCCGGTGCCGGCAGCGGCGGCCCCGGAGCCCGAGGAAGAGGAAGAGGAGGAGCTCCCGCTCATTCTCCCCGAGGATGTGCGCGCCGAGGAAGAGGAAGAGGAAGAGCCGAAGCCCGAGCCGCTGGTCACCGAGACGATGGCAGAGGTGTACGTCGCCCAGGGACACCACGACCAGGCGCGTGACATCTATCGCAAGCTGCTGGCGCAGCAGCCGGGCAATGCCGCGCTCGCGGCGAAGCTCGCGGACCTCGAATCGCGCGCCACGCCCGTGCCTGCGGCACCACCCTCCCTCGAGCAGCGCTTCGCAGCGGCGGCGACGGGCCACGCCTCGGTCAGCGTAGTGCTTGCTGAGATCCTGGGGACGGACCCGCAGCCGGCCATTGCGCCCCCACCCAGACCGGCTGGAGCCGAGCTGCCGAGGCCAGCAGTGCCGGTGGCGCCGGCCCCCGCGGCCGCTCCTCCGATGACTCCTCCGGACGAGGACTTCTCGTTTGACGAGTTCTTCGGTGGCGAGAGCCCGGAGGGCGGCTCGGAACCCTCGACGCGCCGGGCGGCGGAGGACGAGGGCAGCGACGACGACTTCCGCCACTGGCTCAAGTCGCTCAAGACCTAAGTGCGCATCGCCGTCCTCAACGGTCCCAATCTCAATCTCCTTGGCACGCGCGAACCTCTCCTTGGCACGCGCGAACCGGAGCTGTACGGCTTCGAGCGGCTCGAGGATCTCGAGCAGTCGGTGCGCGAACGCGCCGCCCAACACGGGGTGGAGATCCGCTGGTCCCAGACCAACCACGAAGGCGAGTTTGTCGACCTGGTGCAGGGACTGCCCGGCACCGTGGACGGCGCCCTGGTCAACGCGGCGGCGCTCACGCACACCTCGTTGGCGGTGCGCGACGCCTTCCTCGCCGTGAGCGTCCCGTTCGTGGAAGTGCACCTGAGCAACATCTTCGCCCGCGAGGAGGAGCGGCGGCGCTCCCTGCTGGCCGACCTCGCCGTGGGCATCGTCGCCGGGTTCGGGGCACAGAGCTACCTGCTCGGGCTGGACGCCCTCGTCGGCCACCTCACGCGCAGTGCCTCCTGACCGCCGGGCGGCGCGTCGCGACGCGCTGCTCGGCCTCCTGCAACCGCAGGAGCTCGACGGCCTGGTCGTCACGCACTTGCCCAACGTGCGCTACCTGACGGGATTCACCGGCTCGGCCGGGCTCGCGGTGGTGCTGCGGCAGGAGACGATCTTCGTTTCCGACTTCCGCTACCGTACGCAGGCGGAGCACGAGGTCGGTGACGTGGCGCGCATCGAGATCACACCTGCGGACCGCTGGGAGCGGGTACACCGGCTGCTGGGGGAGTACGCCGGTGTGAGCGCCGTGGGGTTCGAATCCCGGGCGGTGACGGTGGAGGAATCGACGCGGGTCACCGGGGCGGACACGCGCGTCACGTTTCGCGCGACCAAGGACCTGGTGGAGCGGCTCAGAGCCCAGAAGACCCCCGAGGAGACGGAGGCGATCCGCCAGGCCGCACAGTTGGCGCACGGAGCGCTGGACGTCGCGCTGGAGACGGTGCACGTGGGACAGCGGGAGCTCGACGTGGCGGCCGTGCTGGAGGGGGAGCTGCGCCGCCGCGGGAGCGAGTGGCATCCGTTTCCCACCATCGTGGCCTCCGGGCCGCGCAGCGCGCTGCCGCACGCCCGCACGGCGGCCCGGGAGATCGCCAAGGGGGACCTCCTCCTGCTTGACTTCGGGGCTCAGGTGGACGGATACTGCGCGGACATCACCCGGACGGTGGTGGTCGGGGAGGCGCCCGACGAGCGGCAGCGCACGGTCTACGAGCTGGTGCGCGAGGCCCAGCTCGCGGCTCGCGAGCGGATCCGGCCCGGTATGACGGGCCGGGAGGCGGATGCGCTGGCGCGCTCGGTCATCGAGGCCCGCGGCTTCGGGGACGCCTTCGGGCACTCCCTGGGGCACGGCCTGGGGCTCGAGGTGCACGAGGGACCGCGGCTGAGCACGCTCAACGAGGAGCCGCTCCCCGAGGACGCAGTGGTGACGATCGAGCCGGGCGTGTACGTTGCGGGGTGGGGAGGCGTCCGCATCGAGGATGATGTGGCGCTCCGATCCGACGGGGCGGAACTCCTCTCCCGTGGAGATACCCAACTTCGAGCAGTGGCGTAGGGAACCTGATGGCATCGACCGCCGATTTTCGGAACGGCATGGTCCTGGAGATTGACGGGCAGCTGTTCCAGATAGTCTATTTTCAACATGTGAAACCGGGCAAAGGCGGCGCCTTCGTCCGGAGCAAGATCAAGAAGGTGATGAGTGGCGCGGTCATCGATCGCACCTGGAATGCCGGCGAGCGCGTCAAAGAGGTGCGTCTCGAGCGGCGACCGGTGCAGTACTCGTATCACGACGGGCACCACCATCACTTCATGGATATGCAGACGTACGACGACATCCCCATCGGTGAGGAAGTGATCGGCGACGATCAGCTCCGCTATCTGAAAGAGGGGATGGAGTGCAGCGGGCTCGTGCACGACGGAACCGTGATCCAGGTGGAGTTGCCGTTCTTCATCGAACTCCAGGTCGTGGAGACGGATCCGGGCGTGCGAGGCGATACAGCACAGGGCGGCACCAAGCCGGCGAAACTCGAGTCCGGCGCTGTCGTCCAGGTGCCGCTCTTCATCGAACAGGGCGAGACCATTCGCGTGGACCGTCGCGAAGACAAGTACCTAGAGCGCGTATGAAAGACCTCGATCTCATCAAGAAGCTCCTGGCCCTCCTCAACGAGACCAACGCGGGCTCCATCGAAGTTCGCAAGAACCTGTGGAGCACCACGGTTCGTGTCTCGAAGGACGCGTCGCTCGGGAACTCCGGGCCCGCGATCTACCACGTGACGGCGCCCCCTGTCGGGAATCCGGCCCCGGCCGAGGCGCCGCCTGCCTCCGCGGTGGACGAAGGGGGGAGCGGGAAGGGGAAGGCCGCGGTGGAGACGGCGCACCTCACCGAGGTGAAGTCGCCCATGGTCGGGACCTTCTATGCGCAGCCCGAGCCCGGCGCCGAGCCGTACGTGCAGGTCGGGACCCGGATCGCGCCGGGGCAGACACTGTGTATCATCGAAGCGATGAAGATCATGAACCCAATCGATGCTGAGCTGTCCGGCGTGGTCAAGGGGATCGCGGTACAGGACACCCAGCCTGTCGAGTTTGGACAAGTGCTGTTCAGGGTGGATCCCAATGGCTGATAACGTCCCTCCGTTCAACTTCAAGGAAGCCATCACCGAGATGGCCAAGCAGAACGCTTCCGACCTGCA
>JBDGYO010000410.1:0-2702 GCA_039584015.1 Gemmatimonadota bacterium
ACGTCGGTCTTGCCGAAGACGGTGATCCGGATGCCGGAGCCTTTCGAGCCAAACAGTCTCACGAGGCGCAGCTCAGGAACAGGTTACGGTACTGGCGGAACGAGTCGTTGTCCGGATCGAGCGCGATCGCGCGGTCGATCCAGCGGCACGCCTCCGCCGGGATATTATCGTTTTCCTCCGCGTACGATTCCGCAACCACCGAAGCGGCGAGTGCACGCAGGCCCGCGGTGTGTGAAATGTCGTTGTAGATCCCCACGGCTTCCAGTCTGGCACCGTCCCTCGTCGAGTCCCTCACGATCTGACGGCCGATCACGAGTATCTGCTGCCGCACCGCCGCCGTGTCAACGGGGGGCGTCGCCGGCGGGGTCGTGATGGCCGGCGCCGGATCGCCTCCCGCCTGGGCGGGCTGCTGCGTCTCTCCCCCCGACTCGCCGCCTCCCGGCTGGCGCTCAATATCGCCCTGGGCCACCGGCCGCGCTGTGTCCACGCGCACGTCGACCGGGCCGCCGGCCGTCTCCTCGATCCCGGCACCCTGCTCCTCGCCCCCCCGCAGTATCACGACGGCGGTGCCGCCGCCGATGACGGCTACGGCGGCGATGGAGGCGGCGATGGCCACCACCGGCTTCTTCTTGGGAGGGGGGGGCGGTGGCGAGGGTGCGGGGGCCGGCGTCTGCGGCGTGACGGCCCTCGGCTCACTCGAGACCCTGGTGGGAGTCAACTCGTCGGTGGCACTGGAGTCCATCACCTGCGTCGCACCCTCGGTATCGACCGAGAGCGGGACCTCAGCACTGCGCACCGCGTTCTCCACGTCACCCACGAACATTGCGGCGCTGGCGTAGCGGTCGGCGGGCATCCGTTCGAGCGCGCGATCCATCACGCCCTGCAGCCGCGGCGGCCACTGAGCGTCGGGCGCCACCTGCGCCAGCTTCAGCGGCGCGTCGGTGAGCCGCTTGACCATCGTCTCCTGTGCGGAGTCGGCCTGGAAGGGGAGGCTGCCGGTGACCGAGCGGAAGAAGACCAGGGCCAGGGAGTAGATGTCGCTGCGGCCGTCGAGCACATCGCCCGAGAGCTGCTCGGGACTCATGTACTCCGGGGTGCCCACCACGAGCCCCGTCTTGGTGACCTTCTGACCTTCCTCACCGGTCATCGCCTTGGCGATGCCGAAATCCACGACCTTCACCACGTCCGACCCGTCGCGCCCCTTGGTGAGCATGATGTTGTCGGGCTTGAGATCGCGGTGCACGATGCCCACGTCGTGCGCCACGTGCAGGGCGGCTCCCGTCTGCTTCACGATGTCGCTAGCGCGCTCCAGGGACAGCCGGCCGTCGCGCTGCAGCAGGTCGCTCAGCGACTCTCCCTCGATGAACTCCATCGCGAGGAAGATGGTCCCGTCCTTGGTGTCGCCGAAGTCGTAGATCTGACAGACGTTGGGATGGTTGATGCGCGCCGCGTTGGACGCTTCACGGTTGAACCGGGCGATGGCCTCGGGATCGCTCGCCATCGCGGGCGCCATCACCTTGATGGCGCACTTGCGCCGCATCTTCACGTGCTCCGCGAGGTACACCGTCCCCATGCCTCCCTCGCCGAGCTTCTCTTCGATGTGGAACTTGTCCGCGACGATGGTGCCGACGAGGTCGGCGCCGGCTGTGGGGGCGTGCAACGTGGTTCCGTCGTTGGGGCAGAACTTGGTGTCGTCAGGCCACTCGGCCCCGCAGACGGTGCACGTCCTCACGTCGTCTCGACCCTCAGCATCTTGTCGCCCACGAGGAAGCGCGATCCCTGCTTGAGGGGGACCTCACCGCGGACCGAGACGGCGACGCCGTTGCGGCTCCCCATGTCGGCGACGACGAAGTCGGCGTCCTCGGAGCGGATCTCCGCGTGCATGCCGCTCATCGACGGATCGTAGGGGAAGGTGCAGTCGCCCTCGTCCCGCCCGACGCGGACGTTGCGGCCGGGGGAGAGGTGGAAGACGTCCCGGGCGGAGCCGTCGCTGCGCATCTGCGTGACGCAGGCGATGTCGGCGCTCGGCACGAGGCTTCCCATGCGGCGCGTGGCGTCCCGGTCGGGCGGGTGCGGTCCCGGATACCCGAGGCGGCGGTACTCGAGCACCTGTGAGCCGATGAGGATGCGGTCGCCGTCGATCAGGCGGTGCGGCTGCTCGATGAACAGCCAGGTGCCGTTGCGGCTCCCCAGGTCGCGCACGTACAGCTCCTCGCCGCGTGCCATGATCTTCACGTGCAGCGGCGACATGAACACGTCTTCGGCGAATTCCAGCCCGGCGCCCTCGCGTCCGATGGTGGTCTCGCCTGCGGGCAGCGGGAAGCGGTTCGCCACGGCGCCCGACTCGTCGAGCAGTACCAGCGCGTACTGCGAGGCCGGTCCGGTCGCGAGCCGCTCGGCCGAGACACGCTGCTGTGACACTCGGCCGCTGAGGTCCAGGCCGCAGGCGGGGCAGAACTTGGTGCCCTCGCTCGCCGCCGTACCGCAGCGGGCGCACGCCGGGCCGGTGGGGGTCTGGACGACTCGCTTACCGCACTCGGGACAGAAGGGCAGGCCGGCGACCACCTGCGTGCTGCACGACGGACAGGTCGTGCTGTCGGCGGAGCGACGGGGCCCGGTCGCTTCCAGACCGGGGTCTTGCGGGGGTCCGGTCACGCGGATTGCTCCATGTGGGCCAGGTAGTGATGAGGTTGTTGGCGGCG
>JBDGYO010000411.1:0-2699 GCA_039584015.1 Gemmatimonadota bacterium
CGGCCAGTGGCTGCGGCCGGGGGGCATGGGCGCGAGTCATCCGCGGACCGCCATTGCGGTGCTGCCGTGTGAGAATCGCACGGCGGATCCATCGCGGGCGTACTTCGCGAGCGGGCTGCATGACGAGGTGTTGACCCAACTGTTCAAGGTCGCGGCGCTCACGGTCATGGGGCGCACCTCGGTGACGAGCTATGTGGGCACGACGAAGCCGCTCCCGACGATTGCGGAAGAGCTCGGGGTGGGCACCATCGCGGAGTGCAGTGTGCAGGTGGAGGGGGAGCGCTTGCTAGTGAACGTGAGGCTGATCGATGCCGCGACCGGCGAGAACCTCTGGGCGGAGCGCTACGAGCGCACGCTGGACGACGCGTTTGTGATTCAGAGTGCGGTGGCGCAGCAGATCGTGGCGGCGCTGGGCGCAGAGCTGACGCCCGGGGAGGCCCAGGCCATTACTGCTGAGCCGACTGACAATGGCGAGGCGTACGACCTCTACCTCCAGGGTGAGGAGTACCGCCGCCGACCGGGCGAGCGGAGGCAGAGCTTGGAGAGTGCGCAGCAGCTGTACGAGCGGGCGCTGACGCTGGACCCTGAATTCGCCCTTGCACGCGCGCGGCTCTCAGAGGTGCATGGGACGATGTACTGGTTCAGGGACGATCCGTCTGCAGCGCGGCTGGAGCGGGCGCGCGAGGAAGCGGAGGCGGCGCTGCGGCTGGCGCCCGACCTGCCCCAGGCGCACATCGCCATGGGCATGGTGCATTTGTGGCGCTTCGACTACGAGCTGGCGTCGGAGGAGTACGCCATCGCGCTCGAAGGGCTGCCCAACGACGCGGAGATGTGGGAGAGGGTAGGCTACGTGCACCGCCGCCTGGGGCGCTGGAACGAGGCCCTGGCGGCAGTCGAGCGGGCCACGCAGCTGGACCCGCGCGACGCAGATCTGTTCTACGATTTGGGTAACTGGACGAACCAGCTCCTGCACCGCTACCCCGAGGCCGTACGGGCGATCGATCGGGCCCTGACCTTGGCACCGGATCTCGACGTGGCAGCCGTCGCCAAGGGTTGGCTCTACGTCGTCTGGCGCGGCGAGCCGGATACACTCTGGGCGGTGCTGGATCGCCTGCCGCTGGAGGCAGACGTCGGGTACAATTTCGGGAACGTCGTCACGCAGCGTGCGGAGCTCCTCCTCCTGGAACAGCGGGCTGATAGTCTGCTCAGGCTGCTCGCGACGACACCTGGGCGCGTGATGGAGAATCTAGGCGCCTTCCTGCCCACGTCATTGTACGCGGCCTGGGCCCACCAGCTGCGCGGCAACCGTGTAGCGGCCCGTGCGGCATTCGACTCGGCGCTCGTGCTCTTGGATTCCGTGATCATGGATCTCCCCGACGACTTTCGCCTGCATACGGCTCGCGGGGAGGCGCTGGCCGGCTTGGGGCGGCGCGAGGAGGCCCTGCGTGAGGCCCGCTGGCTGGAGCAGCATGCAGCGTATCGCGAGGATGCCTTCGTCGGTTCGTGGCTGGTCCACGCTCGCGCCTGGATCCTGGCGCAGGCCGGCGCAGCTGAGGCGGCTCTGGACGAGATCGAACAACTGTTGTCGGGGCCGTCAGTATTGTTCAGTGCCCACACGCTGCGCCTCGACCCGCGCTGGGACCCGATCCGCGACCATCCCCGCTTCCAGGCGCTGCTGGAGCAGTACGCGGACCCGCAGCCGGTGCGGTAGGGGGGAAGGCCTCCGCGAAGGCCCAGACTGAGAGCCAAGGCTGGGCGCGCGCGAGGCAAGCCTACGGTAAGGCTGCGTCGCACCCTAGAATGTGGCACACGCCCTCGCAGCGCGTTCCGTAGGGGGGGCGTCGCACCCCAAGACCTTGCTCACCTGCTACCAGCAACCCGACGACGTGGCCATACGCGAGGGACTCAGGAATCGCAGGACGTTCGGCAGCCGATCACTGTCGGTTGAGCCCCTTTCAACCGACAGTCTCGCAAATCGCCCGGCTTGATTCCCTACCGCTAACCCACTTTCTTTCAACCGTTTAAGGCCCTCTCGGACAGGTGGCCGAGCGGCTGAAGGCACGCGCCTGGAGAGCGCGTGAACGGGGAACCGTTCCGTGGGTTCGAATCCCACCCTGTCCGTAACAGCAATGCGGGGAGTGGTTGTGCGGTGGATGGCGCCGACTCGTAGGCCCTGTCCCGGCGGTCCCGCGCCGGGGGTGGACGCCCTCATTCCCGAATCCCAGACCCCCTCGCACCCCCACCGAACGCGGCCGCCACAACATAGCCGAACCGCGATAAAGAAGTCTTCACCTTTCCTTTCTATTTCACAGCCCTGCAAGGGTTTATACATTTCTCCTGTCATGCGGACGAGGTGCCGCAATGGATGGGAGGGGTGGAGTGCAAACCTAGTGCGACTGCTTTCGAGCGGCGCGCCCGAATGTCCTGCCGGACGCACTCCGCCTTGGTACGCGAACGAGCGAACCCAACGCTCGAGACCGAGCGAGAGTGCGATATGACCCAGTCTTCCTCCACCGCTAAAGCCCCCGCCAAGAAGAAGGCCAAGAAGGGCGCCAAGAAGGCCAAGGGCCCCAAGGTCATCACGCTGCCGGAGCACACCGTCGAGGTGGTCTCCGACTCCGGCGAGGGTGCGCAGCGCTGTGCACAGATCTTCGGACGCGTCTCGGCCCGCATGGGCAACGGGGTGTGGACCGTCGAGA
>JBDGYO010000412.1:0-2693 GCA_039584015.1 Gemmatimonadota bacterium
CATCATCATGGAGCTGATCAACAACGTGCAGAAGGGGCACGGCGGCCGCTCGGTGTTCTGCGGCGTGGGCGAGCGCACCCGCGAAGGGAACGACCTCTACCTGGAGATGCAGGAAAGCGGCGTACTCGACTCGGTAGCCCTGATCTACGGCCAGATGAACGAGCCGCCAGGCGCCCGGTTGCGCGTGGGGCTCACGGGCCTCACCTGTGCCGAGTACTTCCGCGATGTCGAAGGCCAGGACGTGCTGGTGTTCATCGACAACATCTTCCGCTTCACCCAGGCAGGCTCGGAGGTGTCGGCCCTGTTGGGCCGCATGCCGAGCGCGGTGGGATACCAGCCGACCCTCGGTACCGAGATGGGCGATCTGCAGGAGCGCATCACCTCGACCAAGAAGGGTTCGATCACGTCGGTGCAGGCCATCTACGTGCCGGCCGACGACCTGACCGACCCGGCACCGGCCACTGCGTTCAGTCACCTGGACGCCACGGTGGTGCTGTCGCGGGCGTTGACCGAGATCGGCATCTACCCGGCGGTGGATCCGCTCGACTCCTCGAGCCGGATCCTGGACGCGCAGTACCTGGGCGAGCGGCACTACGCCGCGGCGCTCGAGACGCAGCGAATTCTGCAGCGCTACAAGGAGCTGCAGGACATCATCGCCATTCTCGGTATGGACGAACTATCCGAGGAGGACAAGCTGGTCGTGGGCCGGGCGCGTCGCGTGCAGCGCCTGCTGTCCCAGCCGTTCCACGTGGCCGAGGCCTTCACCGGCACCGCCGGGCGGTACGTGAAGCTCGAGGACACGATCGAGACCTTCGAACGCACGGTGGCCGGTGAGTTCGACGAGCTGCCCGAGCAGGCGTTCTACATGGTGGGCGGCATCGACGAGGTCATCGAGAAAGCGAAGAAACTAGAGCAAGAGTGATGCATATCACGGTTCTCTCTCCCGAACAGTCAGTATTCCATGGGTCCGCGAATGCCGTAGTAGCACCGGCATTCGATGGGAAGGTGGGCATCATGCCGAAGCACGCCCCCTTCGTGACCCTGTTGGGCGACGGGCCACTGACCGTGCGGACCGACGATGGAACGAAGACCTTCCGCGTGCGCGGGGGCTTCCTCCAGGTCGTGGACGACACGGTGCGCGTCGTTGCGGAATACGTCGAAGCGGGAGAGAGCGATGTCGAAACGTAGAACTTCCTGGATCCTGGCCCTGGCGCTGTTCGGCTTTGCCGGCGAGGCGGCCGCACAGGCGACGGGCATGCCAGCCTACTACGCACCGTACCGCTCGTTCGACAAGAACGAGGTCGGCGCCACGGTGAGCTTCCCAGACTACGATCAGTTCGCGCTCGAGGGGCTGTTTGGCTTCGGGTACAAGCAGTTCGACCTGGAGGCCCGGGGCGGCTTCTACGATCCGGGTGAGGGGGTCGATACCCAGATCATGGCCGGGTTGCAGGGGCGTGCACGGGTCGTCACGCACAACGAGGACTTCCCGCTCGACGGCGCGGTCACGGCCGGCGTCGGCGTGTGGTTCAACGGCTTCAGCACGGCGCTCATTCCCATCGGGTTCTCGCTGGGGCGGCGGCTCAACGTGGAGGACTCTCAGGTGAGCATCGTGCCGTACGTGCAGCCCGTGGGGATGATAGTGACGGCCGGCACCGACCACTTTGCGTTCGGCTTCGGTCTGGGTGCCGACTTCAAGCTGAGCAGCAAGTTCGACGCGCGACTGAGCGTTGCATTTGGCGACGCGCCGCTCAAGGGCTTCTCGATCAGCGCGGTCTGGGTGAACTAGCATTGCACCCCGCGGGACCCAAGGTGGGCTCGCGGGGTTTGTAGATGGTCAGAGGGTGAACGATCCGACCGTGTGAGCAGCGGTCGTGAATGATGAGTTCGAAGCCCCCATTTGGGTTTCGGAGAGACTGGCTGCGAATCTGTACTGGAGGGGACTTATGAAGCGCATTCTGGGTAGTATCGCACTCGTCGGGTTGGTGGCGAGCCTCACCGCCAACACGGCATCGGCGCAGCTGTACAACATGCCGGTGTACTTCTCGCCGGCGTTCGGCACGGGCGTGGGCGTGTACGGCGACTTCGGCATGGGGCTGAACGATGATGCCAAGTTCGGCACCGACGCACCGATTGCTTACGGCGGGCACGTCATTCTGGGGCTGTCCAAGTTCCAGATCATGGGCGGCGCCTCGTACGTGGACACCAAGGTGACCGGTGCGGACAAAGAGATCAGCTTCGGCGGCAACGTCGGACTGACGCTCTTCCGCACCCCGGCCAGCATGGTGGTGGTGAACGTGCAGGCGGGCGCCGGCTATGTGAAGTTCGGGGAGGGCGCGACCGCGGCCACGCTGTGGAACTTCCCGATCGGCGTGGGCCTGGCCCTCAACCCGCCGGTCGTCGGCGCGTTCGTGGAGCCCTGGATCGCGCCGCGCGTGCAGATCTTCAGCACGTCCGTGGGCGACGTGTCCGACACCGACATCGGCTTCGGCGTCTCGGGCGGCATCAACGCCAACCTGCTGCTTGGGATCGGCGCGTGGGCCGCGCTCGACTGGCTCACTGTGAAGCCAGGGACCTCTACCGAGAGCGTTTCGCCAATGCGGTTGGGCGTGGGCCTGTCATGGAAGTTCTCAGTGCCCAGCCTCGGGATCCCCGGCGGGATCATCGGCGGCTAGTCGCACTGTTAGACTGGAAGA
>JBDGYO010000413.1:0-2677 GCA_039584015.1 Gemmatimonadota bacterium
GTAGAGACCCACGCGCAGCTCGTCGCCCAGGTTGCGGGCCACATCCTGCTGCGTGGCGAGGATGGCGATGGGACGGTCGTGCGGCGTGATGCGGCGCGGCAGGTTGTCGCCCAGCTGCACCGTATAGGACGCCTCGGCGTTCACGGCGAGCACGCTGCCCGGCTCCCACGATCCCTCCGCCCCCAGCACCACATCGGGTTGGCGATCGCCGGTCCCGATGTCCACGAAGTTGTTGGCGAGGTCGCGCTGTCCCGTCGGCAACCGCACGATCCCGATGAGCACGGCGCGCAGACCCGGACGCTGCACCGCGCCCCAACGGAGTCCTACCTCCACGTCCCCCAACTTGAGGTGGTACTTCACGAATTCCAGTGGGAACGCGTCATACCCCAGCGCGGGATTGATGAACATCGCGTTCACGTCGTCGGACGACAGGTGCGCGCCCGGCAGCGGCAGCGTGGTCGTGAGCCCCGACGCGCCAAACGACTGGAGCTCGGTCGAGGTCGCCTGGATGACGGTTAGGATCGTCTGCCCGGCAGTCGAGGATGACAACGGTGCAAAGGGCGGCAGGATCTCGGCAGTGCTGCCGTCCTGTGCTACACCCGTGAGCACGGTGAGGTCGGTCGTGAGGCGCCGTGTGCGGTCCACCAGGTCCCGCGCCTGATCGCACTGCGTGCTGCTCGGGCAGCCATAGTCGCCGGCGGCGATCTGGCCCTCGACGAACGCCGCGCCCGCTTCCAGCTCGGCGAGCAGCTGCTGGATCTGCGCACTCGCCCCGGCGTTGCCCGCCTCCACGGTTGCCTGGTTCCATCCCTGGTCGGCGTTCGTGGAGTCGACCACGAAGCTCACCTGGCTGCGGGTGGAGACGAGGGGGATTGAGGCGGTGAAGGTGAGTCGGTTGGAGAGTCCCAACTGCAGGTCGAGCGGGAAGCGCCGGATGTCGGCCTCCCATGTTGTTTGCCAGGCACCGGTGTTGAGCGTGTAGACCGAATCAGCGGTGATGGAGCGGATGGCGATCTGCGGCGAGTACATCGTGGGCACCAGCCGCACACCGGCGGCGGCATCCGTGAAGTCCGTGCCCCACGGCTCTTTGGCACCGTCCGCGTCGAACCGCTGCCCATAGTTCGTGTACTGCGGCTCGAAGCTGATGCGCAGCACGCCGCGCGGCACGATCCACGCGTCGGGGAACTGGGCGGCGAGCGGGGTGGGCGCTCCGACAGCGAGGACAAGAACGACGGTCACGACGGCGACGAGGCTCGCGGCAATGCGGCGTCTCGCAACCGTCGGTTCGGTTACCACAGTCGTGTGCGGAGTCGTGGGCGGGCCTGCCATCGGTGCGGCAATCTACAGCAAAGCGGGGGACTCACCAAGGTGAGCCCCCCGCGTGCCGTGTCGTGCGATCGAAGGTCTACGGCGTCGGAACGGTCGTCCCGTACGTCGCGTTGATCACCGTGATCAGCGCCTCGGCAATTGCCTCGTGCGCGTCTCCGTTGGGGTGAATGCCGTCGAGGCTGAACCACGGGCCGAACGGCTCTCCCGTCGGATCGGTGAGATCCGGGAAGAGCGGTATCTCGCCCGCGTCCTTCAGCGCCTGGAGAATCGGGTTCGGATCCAGGTACGCCCACCCTGCCGACGTGGCCGCCGCTTGGATCACGCCGTTGTACTGGGCCACGGCCGTCCCGAGCGCCACGAGCTCGGCGCCGGTCAACGTCTGCGCGTCGTTGGCGCAGTCCAGCGTCACGGCGAACCCGCGTGTGGCGCTGTCGGCCAGTACCGCGAACCCGTAGCTGTAGGGGATGAGCACCTGGTCGCCCACGCCTCCCGACGCCGTCGGGGCGCAGCTTGGCGCCACGGTGTACGTGGGCGGCAACTGTGATGCCAGAGCCAACCCCAGGTACCACTGGCCCGGGTTGAAGTGCGGAATGAGCGTGACATTGAACACGCCCAGCAGAATGCCGCCCTGCACGCCCATGCCGGTGAGCGCGGTCATGACGTCGGTATACTGTGTGGTGAAGTCCGCCACCGGTGTCGCCAGCGACGCGTCCATCGCGAGCGCCGCGCCCAGCACGTCGTTGTTGCCCAACGCGACCGACACGAACGTGGGCTCGACCACTGCCGCCCACTCTAGCTGGGTGAGTCCCCCCAGGAGGAAGGTGGTGAGCTCGTTGGGATCGCTCGTGGGTGCCAGGTTGCTGAGCGCGTCGATGACGGCCGCGCCCGGTACCCCGACGTTGTGCAGGAACTCGGGGATGGGCGCTTCCCTGAGGGCGCAGGGGGGCGCCACGGGATCGCCGAGCCGCTCGCCGGTGATGATGTTCACCAGCGGTGGGGGGCACCCCGGAGCGTTCATGAACGGAATGTTGAACTCGCTGACCGCGAACTGCCCGGCCAGCAGGGCGGCGTAGGACTCGGCCTGGCCCGCCTTGTTGATCCCGCCCGACTGGAACCCCGCCGTGACGCTGTTCCCGATGGAGAAGTACTTGTTGAACAGGCTATCGACTTCAGATGTTGGTGGATTGAGGATGTCGTCCGAGCAGGCTGCGGTCAGCGCCACACCCGCGACGAGCACCACCGGAATCCACTTCGTGTATCGGCGAATCATGTCTCGATCCTCCTAGAAGTGCACCGCGAAGGTGGCTGCGAAGAGGTGGGCGTTGAAGATGTACACCCCACTGTTGAG
>JBDGYO010000414.1:0-2671 GCA_039584015.1 Gemmatimonadota bacterium
ATGGGGATGCCCTGGAAAAGCGGCAGAGAGGGCAGGACGTTGGCTGTGGTCTCCACCGCGGGTACAGGGATGCTCACACCCGTCGGCATGTTCAGCACCAGGTTTGTGGCGTCCGTTGCGTCCGCCTGGGCGCCCAGGGAGAGGCTGAGCAGGTCGATGTAGTCGGGCGAGAGCTGGTGGACGACGACGGTCTGTCCGTTCGTGGCGCGGAACGGCACCGCCGTCTCCCTGACCTTGTTGATGTCGGGTTGCAGCGGGCGCCGGGCCTCGGGGGTGGAGCGCTCGCCGTCGAGCTCGTAGTAGCCGTAGATGAAGGCCTGGGACTCGACGCCGCCGGCGGCCTCGAAGTTCTTCACTGAGACCTTCTGGTTTCCCCGGAGGGGCAGCTGGTCGACGATGAGGACCGAGCCGAAGTTGGCGGCGGCCCTCGCATTCAGCACGCTCGGCGGGTAGCGCGTGATCAGCACCTCATCGCCGTCACTGGTGACGTTGACCCCCACATCGGCCGTCGTGCCCGTGAGCGTCGCGAAAGAGGGGAAGTACGCGAACAACGTCAGCGTGTACACATGGGACTGCAAATCCTCTGTAAGCCCTGTGATGTCCAGGACATCGAGAGAGCTGTCTACGTCGAGGAGTTGAGGTATTCCGTACGTGAACAAGGGTCGTCGCATGCGTTTCTCCAGGGAGATCCTAGCAGATCCGTGTGGTATTCTCGCCTTTGCGGACAAGTGACGCTATGCGGGAGAGACGATGGCAGGACTACAAAGCGGCAGAGTCATCCCTTTGAGCGCCCGCGGTTACAAACAGGGGCGCCATTCCTGGATTGACGTGGAGCGCCGCGGGTTGGTTCCGGCCATGCGCATCACGCACACCATCAACGCCGACCTCACACGGCCGCCGGACGTGAAGGGTTTGGGCTCCGTCGCTTGGCCTCGCCATTCCTTCCGTTCCTACGGGCTGCCCGTCGAGGCGGGTCCCCCTGTGGTCTTCGGGAGCCAGCTCGGCGAGCTGGGCCTCCTCCCCGCCATCCCCGCCATCGCCTACGGCCTCGGCGCGGCCACAGCGGCGGGAGCGCTCCTCGGCGCCTGGGTCGCCACCCCTGACGACGAGTGGAACTCCCCTGAGTTCTTCGACGGCGCGATGGCCTGGATGTACTCGACCATCAAGGCGTGGGACGCCGAGAGCTGGGTCAACGACCGCTGCAAGTGGAAGGGCGCCAATGCAAACGTCCGCAGACAGTGGGTGAGCTTCATGCGCCAGTTTGGAGAGTTCTACGGCGACGTGGGCAAGACCAAGCAAAGCTGGAACGCCGCTGTGTGGGGCGCCGGTGTCCGCGACAGCTATGTCCCCGCCGCGAAGTCGTTCATGCGTCAGATGAAGGACCAGTGGGTGCCCTTCTTCACGAAGCAGTGCGGCTTCAAACCTGTCGGCGGTCCTGTGAACATCCTGCCCGAACCCGCCGCGGACGACACTGGAGGCTCCAAGTGGGAGAAGATCGCAATGTGGGGAGCTCTGGGGGTCGGGGCCATCGCTCTCGCAAGCGTCGTCCGTACCACTACCGACGCGTTCCGCAGATGAACCAGGGCGTTCCTCGTTGGTCGTCCGTGGTTGTGGCCTTCGACGGCGAACGCGTCCTCGCCATCTCCCGCGGTTTCAACCCGCGCGACCCGGCGCTGCCAGGCGGCGACGGTGAGGCGGGCGACACGACACCTGCCTCCACAGCGGCGAGGGAGATGTTCGAGGAGACGGGGCTGCGTGCGCGCGAGCTGCGTCTGATGGACACCTGGGTCGGCGACCGAGGGCAGACCGTCTATGCATTCTTCGTCCCTCGCTGGACGGGCCGCATTCGCTCGAGCTCCGAGGGGAAGGTCTACTGGTCGTCGCTGGGCAACGTGCTGCGACGCAGCGCGACATACAGGAAGGACGCCAAACGTCTCCTGGAGAAGATGGGGCGCCTGCCTGGACAGCTCACCCGAGAGCGCATCGGGATCGGGTAACCCGTGCCGCGCCCCCGTAAATCCAAGCGCGGCTCCCAACACTGCGTATCGTTCTTCAGCCGCAAGCCTTCTCGACGCAACGGCTCGAGCGCCACGTGGGAGATGGGCAAGGCCGAGCTCGGCCAGGTGCTCAAGAACTGGGACCGCGAGGTGAGCTCGGTGCCGCACACCCAGGGCGAAGCGAACCCCTACGCCACCGCCCGCCATCGCAAGACGCCCGCCAAGCCCATCACCGACTCCCTCAAGGGAGCGCCGAAGCCGAAGTCGGGCTGCCGCATCCTCTACCACGGCATGGGCAAGGACACGCCCGGCCTGAAGCGGCTGCAGAAGCGCTGCACGACCGTGGGCTACGACAAGTACGCGCCCGACGCGGCCCTGAAGAAGAAGCCCTCGGGGCAGTTCGACGAGGTCTACAGCGTCTTCACGCTCAACACCATCCCGAAGGCGGAGGCCAAACAGGTCGTCCGCGAGCTGCATGACCGCCTCAAGCCCGGCGGCCGCGCCGTGATCGCCACTCGCTCCGACGTCTGCACACTGGCGGGTGTCAGCCTCAAACCGAAGTGATATTGTTCACGCCATGTCGGGTCAGAAAGAGTTCAAGCTCAACCTGCCGAAGAAGAAGCGCCTTCGCTTTCGGCTCATCGTCCATACGTTCGAGGACGGCGCCGATTATC
>JBDGYO010000415.1:0-2665 GCA_039584015.1 Gemmatimonadota bacterium
ATTTATTCTTAGATAACATTTTTGGCGGTGATAACGACAAAAAGAAAGAAGAAGAAAAAAAGAAAAAAGAAGAACAAGCAAAGAAAAAAGACTCTGCAATGAGAGGTGTGGTTGTGGAGTCAACTGCACCTGCTGCACCTCAAATAAAAGATACGGCTTTACCTTCGGACGATGGTTTATCGGCCTCACAATCGGCTAAAAAACTTCTAGACAACTTACTTGCTGATTTAAAAAAGCCGGTTGAGCCTGCTGTAGAATACAAACCTATAGAAACCCAAGAAGCTCCAGCAATTGCTGCTGCTGATTTAGAAAAACAATTAGCAGGCACTGGTTTTACAATTAACACAAAACGCGGAACTAGAGGGCAAACTGTAGAAATAACTTCACCTACAGGTATTACAAAAGATTTTCTTACACAAGACTTTACTACTTCAACTACTACGTATGGAGGAGGAGCAACATATCCTAATAACATTGAAGAAATGAATTCATTTGTTAATAGTGAAATGCTTACAAAAAGCGCTAATAACGAAAGAATACAAGAAGAAAACAATATAATAAAAAGTATTGAAGAAAAGCTTAACTTATACAAAAAAACAGGTAATATACAAAACCTTAATTACTTTTTACCTGAGCAATATGGCGGTGCTGCAACAGCCCTTAGCAAAGAAAAGTATGGCGCTATAACAGGCTTAACATTTGATGGAGTTTTAAAAGATATTAAAGACTCTGAAGAGTATAAAAATTCTCAGTATATTAATGAATATAAGCTAGAAGATTTATTTATTACTGCAACTCAAACTTTAGCTAAAAAAGACGAACAAGAGCTAAACACAGAACTTTTAGCAAGACAAGCTAAGTTAGTTGAATTACCAGATGATCAGCTTAGAGCAAGCAAATTTGAAGAAAGACTAAATAGTATTAACCCTATTGATAGAGAATTACTAGGCATAGTACCTGAAATGGAAAGCTTAAAAGGTAAAACTGATGCTGAAAGTTTACAAAAGCTTGAAGAGTTACGAGAAAAACAAAAAAATCTTATAGAAAATGATATACCACTTCCATCATTATCTGAGTCGTTTAAAACAAATCCTTTACTGGGTGGTTCAACTTATGTAGCAGCTTTACTTACAAAAGGAACAAGCAAAGTAGGCGAAAAAGCTAAAATGTTATATGACTTAGATGGTAATTTACTTATTGATACTGACCAAGACGCGGTAAGTACTGACGCGGTAAGCACTTTCAATGTCGGTGCATCTGCTTCAAAATTTGTTGGTAGCGCTCAAGATATTATTGCTGATGAATATAATCGTAATTTAATAAATTGGGCTAAAAGTGATATAGTAGGAAGCGAAAAAATTGATGTATTTATTAACCAAAATTACGTACCATTTGCTTTTAGTAAATATAAACAAAAAAGGGAAGGGGTTTATAGTGTTCCTTTAAAAGAATTAGCTAAATATAGAAATAAACTTTTTTTAGGAGATAAAAATTTATTTGAAGCAATTTCAGATTTTGCTACATCTAGAGACAAATTTACAAATGAAGGCATAATACCTGAACGTGAATTTGCGTCTAGCGAAGAAGAGTTATTTCAAATTGTAGATACTTATGCTAGGCAAAGAAAAGAAATAATATCTGATGCAATAGCATTAGAATCTATGTATATGGGTTTTGATCCCGCTACTTTAGGTGATGATGCTTTAAACCTTACTATGGATGTTACTAAAGAACTTGCAGATGGTTTTATAAAGTCCTTTCGTAAAACAGAAGATGTAGACAAGCCAATTAAAACTACTATTCAACTAAAGCAACAATTAGCTGAAACAATATCCGACGACTTGCAAGAGCTAGGTATATCTGAAGAATATATTAAAACATTAAAACCAGGTGTAGTATTAGGAGGTTTTCAAAGCCTTGTTGGAATGAGTGAAGACTTGTCTGAGTTTTTTTTATTTGATATAGCGGCAACTAGAGGTGAAGGAGCTGTGGTTAAGCTATTTAATAAAATGCCAAAAATAGCAGCGGCATTAAAAGGTTCAAAATTTAAGTATAAAGATAAGTTTAAAAATGCCACAAAAAAAGTTTACGTTTTAGCAAAAGAAGAAGCTAAAATGAAAACTGTATTTGATGAAAATTACCATATGGGTGGTGGTGTTGCATTTGCTGGTATGGGCATGTTATCAAAAAAATACTTTCCGCTTAACTTTGGAGCAAATAGATTAAACACTTTAATGGGTGTACCAAAAGAAGGTGTAATATTTGCAACATCTTCGGAATTAGCTAAATTTACAGAAGGTGGTTTTACTACATTAAAAGGAGGCAAAACTTTTAAAAGACATTTAGAAGAAAATTATTCCGACTTTGACGAAGTATCACGCGAATATTTAGGTAATATAATGTTTGGTAGTTTACTTAATATTAAAGGATTAAGTACAACAGCAGTAAAACGACTTTATAAAGGTGAAGCTCAATATGAATGGATGAAAACCGAAGCTATTGATAAGCTGAATAAAGACGCTCAAGATAACATAAAATCAATTTCTGCTGAAATAAAAGAAAGAACAGAATTAGGAGATAAAGCAGAAGATTTAAAACCTCTTGAAGATAATTTAATTAAAAACTGGAATGTATGGAATACAACCAGGTTTATACAAACAAACTT
>JBDGYO010000416.1:0-2665 GCA_039584015.1 Gemmatimonadota bacterium
ACCCGTTCCCATTCCGAACACGGCCGTTAAGCCCGTCAGCGCCGATGGTACTATGCGGGAGACCGCATGGGAGAGTAGGCCGTTGCCAGCCTCCAAATAGAGAGCCCGCTTCCGGATGTCCGGAGGCGGGCTCTTCTTATGGAAAAGAGACAGGAGTACGGCCGGTGGCACTCGGCGCCGCGCGCACCGCTCCTCGAATCCCCCTCTCGCGTAGCGGGGCGGCGCTAGTTCGTGCCTATCCCTCTCCCCACCTCCCACGTCACGAACGCCCTGAGCTCACGCACCTTCTGCGTGAGGTCCATGAGCTCTGTGCGGTTGAAGTGGCTGTCGCGCCGGTAGAAGAAGAAGTCCACGCCCACACCGAAGTTCTTGACGCGCGGCGAGAACAGCCCTATGCGGAGCGCCTGCAGCACGTGCCACGTGTCGACTTCGTCGCCGTCAAGCGTTCCCGTCGAGCCGTTGAGCGTATTGGAGTACACCAGCCGATAGGACGCCTCCGCGAAGCGGCGCCCGAACAGCCGCAGCTGCAGCTGCGCCCTGGCGCCCGCGCCGATGCCGTAGTCGTACTCCCGGAAGCGGGATGTGTCGGGCACCACTGCCAGAAACGCCAGCTCCGAGTTGATCGCGGTCATCAGATAGCCTTCGGCCCCCAGCTCGCCGACGATGCCGAACTTGGGCGACACGGGCCAGTGGGTTGCCAAGAACAGCGTGGCGCTCGTGCTACCGAACTCCATGGCGTTGTTGTTCACGTAGTCGAAGTTGTGGGCCACACCGAGCACCAGCTGGTTGCCGTCGGTTCGATTCAAGTCGGTGGCCCACAGGTTGCCGCGGATCGCCAGGAGCCCGACCGGCTTCTTCTCTCGGCTGTACAACCCCAGCCGGAAGCTAAAGAAATCGAACGGCTTGCGGCGGTCGGCGGCGAATGGCGAACCGAACTGGAAGTCGATCTCGAACATGCCGGTGTAGGCCTTGCTGTCGTTCGTGTTCCCCCCCTCGTCCAGGCTGCCCGAGTCCGCCACCCAACGGCCGCCGAGCCGCAGCGTGTTCAGCAGTTGGTTGGGGATGTGATCCAGGTGGTGCTCGGGGTTGGGTTGCACCTTGCCGACGCGCCCGGTGACCAGGCGGGTGAAGCCGCGCATCGGATTGAGCAGGCCCGCACCGATCTCGCGCCAGATCCGCTCGGAGCCGGTAGCCGTGTTGTCGAGCACCGTGGAGGAGACGCGGTACAGCATCTCCCCGATGGCGCTCCCGCCTACCCCCGTGGCGATCCAATCGTTGATCGCCGGCGGATGGGTCTCGCCGCAGCACTCCCAGAACCCGCTCCCCAGGAGCGCCGTGGGCATGGCCACCCAATAGCCGAAGCCGTTCGCCCGGGCCGCGCTGTAGTACAGGCTGCCGTGGAACGGGTGGGCGATCTGGTTGTTGGCGAAGTGGTTGTCGTCGTACGTCCAGCCACCCGAGAGGTTGTTGTACCACGAGCGCGGGTTGATCTGCGTGAAGCCGGCCCCGCGTGGGAATTCGTTGTAGGCCCACACGATCCCATTGACCAGCAGGACCTCGCCCAGCGCGAGCGCGTAATCCCGACGCGCCCCCCAGGCATCCGTCGTGTAGGGCACCTGCGGGGTGGCCTGCGTGGAATCAGTGACCGCGGGGGCAGTAGCGCCGACCGTCGAGTCCGGCTGCGTTCCCCCCACCTGGCCCTCTGCCTGAGCGACGAGGACCACGGTCATCGCAAACAGCGTGATGAGTCGTCTCATGGTCTATCGCTCCGGATACCAGGTGATGCCGAGGCGGATCCCCCAGGACCGTCCCTGGGAGATCACGGGGCCGCCGAAATCGGTGAGGTCCAGGTCCTCCGTGTTGGTCACCCCGTACCACACGTTCGGATCGAGCGTGATGTTCCTGGTCAGCACGATCTCGACGCCGCCTATCAGGGTCCCACCCGTGCCGTCGCGGCGAGGGGCCGGGTTCTCACCCTCTTCGTCCTCCTCGGTCTCTCCGCCGGTTGGCGGGTCCGGATCGAAGTGGTCCCCCTCGGGGCGCAGCCGCGTGTAGGAGCCGCGCAGCGCCAGGTACGGCCTGACCCGTCCCGTGAGGAAGACGTAGCCGAACGAGGCGTGCAGCGAGACGTTGCTGACGCTCTCCTCCTCGAGCGGCGGCTCCAGGTTGTAGGACACGTAATAGGCGCCCGCCCCGAACCGCAGGTGGCGCCACAGGTAGCTGATGTTGATGTCGGCGTCGATCCCGTCCTTGAGGATGGTGCCCCAGTCCCCGCTCACCCCCGTGTACCCGAACGCGACCGAGAAGCTGAAGCCGGTCTGGGCGGTGAGCTGGGTGCCTCCGAGGGACACTCCAAAAAGGAGGGAGAGCACTAACAACGTTCGGCGCATGAGATCTCCCATGGTTGTTTGCGGTTCTGGCGCGCCAGCTGCGCGGTCGCAGGTAGATGTATGCCGCCCCCAGCGCGCACGCCAGGCCGAGCCCGTTTCACCGGCAGGCACCGCGCGCACTTCAGGGGTCCGCGCCAAGACGATAACCCAGGTGCTCAACCCTGACAAACCTAGTCCAAATAGGCCCGGCCCCGGCCGGACGGACGGCCGTTCGGAATCCAACGCGACGTACAGGCCGCAGGGTTGTCTCTTGACGATGTGCTGACGGCGGCCTG
>JBDGYO010000417.1:0-2661 GCA_039584015.1 Gemmatimonadota bacterium
CAGGGAGGGAGGTAGGACCGAGCCCGTCACGCAAACCGGCAAGTATCTCTCGATTGCACGTCGGCAAGAGGACGGTTCCTGGCGGTATGCGGCAATGATCTGGAACTCGGATCACCCCCTCGAGCAGCTACCCTCTCCGGAATAGCAGTACGGTAACTGGAAGAGGCTGGCACACTGCTCCGCCCAGCCCCGCGCCGGGCGCTGGTGGTCTCCACTCGCCACATCACAAAGCTGCTTACCAGGCGCAATGTGCGCTGTGTGGGCCGTTGGCTACAGAGGCCGATGGCCTCGGGCCTAGAGCATCGGCCTTCTAAGCACATACGGGTGCGCGTCCATGCGTGTCGAGGCGCAGTTTTACGGGGCTTTCCGACCATCGCTGGAAGGCCCCGACGCGCATAAACACGCACCAGCACACACCAAGTTCCCCAATAACTCCCCCGGTCAGGCCGGGGCGACTACTAGCACTTGCCGGAGCTTTTCAGAATCTTGCAGTGCTCGCACAGAGTCAGGCCGCCAGTGCCGGGAGTTCTGTTCTGCCGCTCGATGTTCTTGCCCTCTGGGCATCGGCTACAGACGTGGTAGACACCTGGGTTCTTCTTGCTGTGGAACGACCCGACCGTGGCCATGGCTAACCTCCAGCGGTGGGGAGTCTCCAATCTACACGGACACTGCAAATGGGCGCTGGCGTTTCCGGGCCGCTAAACTGAACAAACCCGCTTCAGATTCTCCCTTGCGAGACGTGTCCCTGTCGGCACATTACCCGCATCCGTCGAACCGCCGATGGCCTCGACGGCCCGCCTCGCCAGAGCGAGCGCCCTCCAAGCTGGACGCCCCACCGACGGACGTGACCGCCAGACCACCGACGGGTAGTGAGAGACCTTCCTAATTCGGAGGTGGCGCCATGCGTCTAGTTCGGATCGTTGTGCCTGTGATCGTCCTCGGATTCATGCTCGGCGGAGCCGGGCAAGCATACGCGCAGGAGGAAGAGGGCGCGGAACGTCCCTGGGTGTATGCGAGCTTCTACAAGATCCCGCAGGATCGGGTCGACAGTCTCACAGCGCTCAACAAGCTGTATCCCTGGGTGGAGAAGGCAGTGGAGATGGGCCACATCTTGGGCTTCAAGATGCTGGTGCATCACACGGGTGACGAGTACAACATCGTCACGATGAGCTTCTTCTCGTCCTGGGAGGCAATGGGCGAGGGCGTGAGGTGGAACGAGGTCTTCGAGGCCTTGGAGCCCGACGCCGAACGCAGGGCTGAGGTCAATGACGGCTTCGACTGGGTGTTCCAGGGCACCAAGCACTATGACAACATTTATCGAGTGATGGAGACCCCGTAACTCACCAGCCGCTGTAGCCGTTCGTGTCAATGCGCCCGGCCCCGCGCGACTTGATGCGGCTAAGGCACTGTTCAGTCGCGCGGGAGCATGACTGAAGGCATTGTACCAGGTGTGGGGACGGTATGACGCCGTAGTGATCTCCGAGGCACAGGATGACGAAACGGTGGCGAAGCTTTCCCCCGCCATCGGCGCGCTAGGCAACGTCCGCACCGAGACTCTTCGCGCCTTCACTGAGGAGGCGTATGGGAGGATCGTCGGCGAGCTGCCCTGAGCAGGCGGTTCGCAGACTGAAGGCATAGCTCCGGGTTGGAGTGGCGACAGGAGAGTAGCTTATCATCACTTTCATCCCCTGAAGCAGGTGCAAGGTAAATTGGAGACAGGAGGATTCCATGAAACGCTCTGCCGTACTCTGCTGCGCGGCCCTTCTGGTCTGCTGCGCCCCATCCGACGAACAGCCCGCGGACGAACAGCCCGCGATGGAGACCTCCACGATATCGCTCGCGGACGTCGCCGGGGTGTGGTCCGTGCAAGCACTGCCGGAAACTGGAGACAGCGTAATCGTCACGTACGAGCTGGTCGCGACTGACAACACCGAGGGTTGGACAGTCACGTTCCCTGACAGAGAACCCATTCCCGCGCGGGTGGTCGCCGTCGAAGGAGACAGCATCATTGTGGATGTCGGGCCTTACGAGAGCGCATTGCGCGAAGGCGTGATGGTCTCAACACGGACCGTGGCCCGCCTGCAAGATGGCAACTTGACCGGCACGTTCGTGGCGCGCTATCAGACCACCGAACCCGATTCGGTACTTCGCGGCCGACAGCAGGGGACGCGTTCCCAATAGCCACGGCAGGCGTGGGTCGCGACGCCGTAGGCGGGAGGCGTCACCGTGAAGATGGGGTCGCCGGATCGCTGGGCGGATCTAGAGTGAGATGGCGGGCTGGGACATTACGCCGCCTAGGATGAAGCGCGCAGACAACCGAGGCTCCTTAAGAAGAAGCGGCGGCGCCGAAAGAGGGAGACGTTCTCGGGCGAGGAGAAAGCACGGCGTGCCCTCGCCAAGAAGGCCGAGGAGATAGACCGCCGGTATCGGCGTAAGAGAGACATGCGAAAGCTCCGCATTGGAATTATCGATCTCGTCACGAAAGCTCCCACGCGATCATTATGGGCCCGTGTCGTGCATGCCAATTTCGCGAGCATCATGCCACAAGCAATCGGCGCCTGGTGTGAAGAGGAAGGACATGACGTCACGCTGGTCTGCTACACGGGGTTCGAGGACTTGGTCGCCGAGTTACCGGACCACGTTGACCTCGTCTTCATCGGC
>JBDGYO010000418.1:0-2659 GCA_039584015.1 Gemmatimonadota bacterium
ACCCGCGAGAATGAGGAAGGGGTGCCGGCGACCTGCGTCACCTGCACCCCTTGCCGCACACACTCTGGCCCTCGCGCCTCATGCTCCGCGCGCGGGCCTCTTGATCACAAGTCGGTGGAACATCCAGAGACGGGGAAGACTCGATTCAGAATCGGTAACAGAGTGCTCAAGTTAGACCTGCCCCTTGCCCTTGGCAAGCGCTCGCGCGCTAGCCCGGCGGCCACGTCATGGGCCGCCCGCCGAGCACGTGCGCGTGAATGTGAAACACCGTCTGTCCCGCCCCGGCGTTCGTGTTAATCACCACGCGATAGCCGTCGTCGGCCAGCCCCTCGTCGCGGGCTATGTCCCGCGCAAACAGCACCAACCCACCCAGCAGCGCGCCGTCGTCAGCCTCGTTCAGGGTGGGCACGTGCCGCTTGGGAATGGCCAGCACGTGCGTGGGCGCCTGGGGACTGATGTCGCGAAACGCGAAGTAGTCCTCGGTCTCGGCTACCGGCGTGGCCGGAATCTCGCCCGCCACGATCTTGCAGAAGAGACAGTCACTCATGATCAGGTCCCGAAGGCCTCCTTCATCTTGTCCCAGATCCGCTTGCCAAGCCCCTCCTTGGGCGGCTCGCCCTCGAGGTCGGACAACTGCTCGAGCAGCTGCTTCAATTCGGGGGTCAGCTTGGCCGGGGTCCAGACCCGCGCCCGCACGTAGAGGGTGCCCTTGCGCCCGCTGCTCACGTTGGGGAGCCCGGTGCCATGCAGCGTGAACACCGTGCCGCCCTGGGTGCCGGCGGGCACGGTCAGCTCCTCTTCGCCATACGGTGTGGGCACCATGACCTCACCGCCCAGGGCGGCCTGACTGAACGAGAGCGGGAGATCGTACAGCAGATCGTCGCCGTGCCGCTCGAAGCGCCGGTCCTCCTCCACCTCGAACTGCACCAGCAGATCGCCGTACGGACCGTTGCGCGGGCCGGCAACGCCCTTCCCCCGCAGCGTGATGTAGTTCTCGCCCGAGACGCCCGCCGGGACCTCCACCTCGACCTGTTTCTCGCGCCGCACGCGGCCGTCGCCGCGGCACTCGGGACAGGGGTCGGACACCACGGTGCCTTCCGCCTCGCAGGTGGGGCACGGCGCCACCGACACGAACTGACCGAAGACCGATTGGGCCGCGCGCCGCACCTCGCCCGCGCCACCGCAGGTGGGACAGGGCTGCGGGCTGGAGCCCGACGCGGCGCCGCTACCGTCACACTGCTCGCATCGCTCCAGCGTCTTGAGTTGGAGTTTGCGGCTGACCCCGTGCGCCACCTCCTCCACGGTGAGACGCAGCTTCACCCGCACGTCCTGCCCGCGGCGCTGGTCGCGACGCGCGCGCTGCCCACCACCGAAGAAGGCATCGAACCCGCCCAGCCCACCGAAATCCCGCATGAAGATGCTGAGCGCCTCGGCCAGGTCCACGTGGTGGAAGCCGAAGCCGCCCCCGCCTCCGCGGGCACCCTTGATCCCGGCCATGCCGAAGCGGTCGTACTGCGCCCGTTGCTGGGGATCGCGCAGTACCTCGTAGGCCTCGGTGACCTCCTTGAACTTCTCCTCGGCCGTCTCGTCCCCATCGTTGCGGTCCGGATGGTACTCCATGGCGAGGCCGCGGTACGCCTTCTTTACCTCGGCCTCCGATGCAGTGCGATCGACGCCGAGCACGTCGTACAGATCCCGGGCCATGGCGCGCTACGCGATGAGGTCGCCCAGCAGGCGACTGGTGTGCTCCACCATCGTGACGACCTTCTGGTAGGGCATGCGGGTGGGTCCCATGACGCCGATCATGCCGGCGAACGGTCCGCACTCGTAGGTCGAGGTCACGATGGTGAGCCGGCTGAGTCTGGGATCCACGTTCTCGGTGCCGATCGTGACGCTGATGCCGGGCGAGGGGCGATTCTCCAGAGCCGTGCGCAGCAGCTCGCGCCGCTCGGTGAGTTCAAGCAGGTTGCGCATCTCGTCGGACGAGTGGAACTCGGGCTGCTCGACCAGCATCTGGGCGCTGCCCAGCACCAGCTCGCCACCCTCACCGCCGCCCAGCTCGAACAGCGAGTCCGCCTCCTCCACGAAGATATTGAGCAGCTCCCGGGCCTCCCGTTCACCGCCCACGTCGCGCAGCCGCTCTCGCAGGCTCTGCCGAATCTCGCGCAACGTGTGCCCGCTGAGCCGCTCGTTCAGCACCAGCTGCACGCTGGCCACGGCCTCGCGCGGCAGCTCGTTCGAGACCTCGACGAAGATGGTGCGAGCGGCACCGCCCTGGAGGACCAGGATCATGAGCAGCCGCTCGGAGGATGCCTGCACTAGCTCGAGCCGCTCCAGCACGGCATTGGAGAACGAAGGCGCCACGGCGATGCCCAGCTCCTGCGTGAGCACACCCAGCACCTCGGCCGCCTTCTGCAGCAGGCCCTCGATGGCCGTCCGCTCCTGTCTGAGCTCGCGGCGCAGCGCATCCCGCTCCACTGGGGTCGGTGCCAGCGGCGCCATGAGGGCATCGACGTACACCCGGTAGGCCTGGTCGGTGGGCACCCGGCCGGCCGACGTGTGCGGGTGCGACAGGTAGCCCCGCTCCTCGAGGTCGCTCATGGTGTTGCGGATCGTGGCCGCCGACACCCCGAGGTCGTAGCGCTTGGCAATCGTGCGC
>JBDGYO010000064.1:0-10453 GCA_039584015.1 Gemmatimonadota bacterium
GATGGGGTCGTGACGGCTTGAAGCGCCGCGTCGTCGTTACCGGACTCGGCGTCGTCTCCCCCCTCGGCAACACAGCAGCAGACAGCTGGGAGAACCTCGTCGCCGGGAAGTCCGACGCAGGCCCCATCCAGCGATTCGACCCGTCCGAGATGGACGTGCGATTCGCCTGCGAGGTCAAGGAGTTCGATCCCCTGGACTACATGGACCGCAAGGAGGTCAAGCGGTCCGACCGGTTCGTGCATTACGCCATGGCCGCGACCGCGGAGGCGATGCGCGATGCCGGCTTCAACGGCACGCTGCCGGATCCCGACAACACGGGCGTCGTGATCGGCAGCGGTATCGGGGGGATCTACACCTTCGAGGAGCAGTGCCGGATCTCGATCCAAAAGGGGTACAAACGCGTGTCCCCCTTCTTCGTGCCCATGTTCATTCCCGACATGGGCTCGGGATTGATCTCCATCAAGTACGGGGCGAAGGGGCCGAACTACTGCACGGTCTCGGCGTGCGCCTCCTCGGCGCACGCGCTCGGGGAGTCGTTCCGCCTGATCCAGTCGGGCGAAGCCGAGATGATGATCGCGGGTGGGGCAGAGGCCGCGGTCACCCCGCTGGCGATCGCGGGATTCGCCAACATGAAGGCGCTGTCGCCCCGCAACGACGAGCCAGAGAAGGCTTCTCGGCCGTTCGACAAGGAGCGGGACGGGTTCGTCATGGGTGACGGTGCCGGCGTCCTGATCCTGGAGTCGCTGGAGAGCGCCCAGGCCCGCGGTGCGACGATCCGGGGCGAGGTGCTGGGGTACGGCATGAGCGCCGATGCGCACCACATGACCCAGCCGGTGCCCGGTGGAGAAGGTGCCCGGCGGGCCATGGCGGCCGCACTCGAGGACGCGAACCTGGCACCGACCGACATCCAGTACATCAACTCCCACGGCACCTCGACGCCCCACGGTGATATCGCCGAGACGCAGGCCGTGAAAGCCCTGTTCGGCGACCACGCCCACGATCTGGTGATGAGCTCCACCAAGTCCATGACGGGGCACCTGCTGGGGGCCACGGGGGCGTTGGAAGCTGCCATCACCCTGATGGCGATGGAGCACGGGGTCATCCCGCCCACGATCAACAACGAGTTTCCCGACCCCGAGTGCGACCTGAACTGCGCGCCGAACGTGAAGCTGGAGCGCGAGGTCGACACGGCCATCACCAACTCCTTCGGTTTCGGCGGCCACAATGTGACCCTCGCGCTCGGGCGCCGCGACGCATGAGCGTGGGGGGCCTCCTGCACGATCCTCGGCTTCGCGCGATCGCCGAGAAAGTCGAGGCAGGCGAGCGACTCTCCCGGGAAGATGGCATCACGCTGTACGAGAGCTCTGATCTGCTGGGGATCGGCGCACTCGCGGACGCTGCCAATCAACGCGCCAACGGGGACCGGGTCTTCTTCTCGGCCAACCAGCACATCAATCCGACCAACGTGTGCATTCTGCGCAACGTGTGCGTGTTCTGTTCCTTCGCGCGGCTTCCGAAGGAAGAAGGGTCCTACACGCGGTCGCTGGACGAGGTGTTCGCGGAGGCCGAAGCGGCGCGGCACGCCCCTACCACGGAGTTCCACATCGTGGGTGGGCTGCACCCCAAGCTGAGGCTGTCGTATTACACCGACATGATGCGCGGTCTCAAGGAGCGGCACCCGGGAGTGCACATCAAGGCGCTCACGGCCGTGGAGATCGCGCACCTGGCCCGGATCGAGAAGACCACCGTCGAGGAGGTGCTGCAGGAGCTGAAGGACGCCGGCCTCACGTCGCTGCCGGGCGGCGGTGCCGAGGTGTTCAGCGAAGCGGTCCGCGCCACCATCGCCGACCGCAAGCTGATCGCGGACGAGTGGATCGAAGTACACCGCGTGGCGCACGGCATGGGGATCCCGAGCAACTGCACGTTGCTGTACGGGCACGTGGAGACGGCGGCCGATCGGATCGACCATCTGCTGCAGCTGCGGGAGCTGCAGGATGAGACCGGTGGGTTCCTGACCTACATCCCGCTGGCGTACCACCCCGACCACAACGCGTTGGGGAAAGAGCTGGGACGCGAGGGCACGGCGACCACCGGCTACGAGGACCTGTTCAACGTCGCGGTGGGCCGGCTGTTCCTGGACAACGTGCCGCACGTGAAGACCCACTGGCCCATGGTGACGCCCTTCGTGTCGCAGATGGCGATGAACTTCGGCTGCGACGACATCGAGGGGACCGTGGTCTACGAGCGGGTCTATCACGACGCGGGGGCCCACACCCCGATGATGTTGTCCTACGGCGAGCTGGTGCGGCTGATCAAGGGAACTGGGAAGCAGCCCGTGGAGCGCAACTCGTTGTACGAGATCGTGCGCACCTTCGATCCCGACGATCCGATCTTCGACGCCGAGGCCGGCTCGGCGCTGGGTGCGCCGGCGGGACCCGAGCTCGTACGGCTGGTGGGCACGGGGAGGGCGTGATGCGACTCGGCCGGATCGGGTACATCAACTGCCATCCCGTGTACGGGGCCATCGACCGCGGCGTCGTCCCGGTCGAGGCCGAGTTGGTGACGGGTACGCCGACCGAGCTCAATGGGCTGCTCGCGGCTGGCGAGCTGGACGTGGCCGTGGTCTCCGCTGTGGAGTACGCGCGCAACGCCGATGCCTATCACCTGCTGCCGGACCTCGCGATCTCGTGCGACGGTCCCGTGCGCAGCGTGGCGCTGTTCAGCAAGCACGACGTGCGGGAGCTCGACGGGGCCACGGTGCTGGTCTCGGCATCGTCCCGCACCTCGGTGCACTTGCTGGAGCTGTTGGCACACGACGTGTGGCAGGTGCGTCCCACGCTGGTGGAGGCGCGCACGGAGGCACAGGATCTCGCCGAGTTGGAGTCGCTGCCGCACGAGGGTGTGCTCGTGATCGGCGACGCCGCGCTGCTGCTCGCGACCGACGGGCGGTATCCGTACCGCTACGACCTGGGCGTGGAGTGGAAGGCGTGGACGGGATTGCCGTTCGTGTTCGCCGTGTGGGCCGCGCGGCGCGAGGCCGAGCGCGACCGGGTAGGGGGTGTGCACCGCGCGCTGCTCACGTCACGGGAGTGGGGGTTAGCGCACCTCGACTTGCTGGCCGATGAGGCGGCCCAACGCACGGGCATTCCCAGGGAGCGTTGCGCCGATTACCTGAGCGGTCTCGACTACGCCCTGTCCTACCGGCACCTCGAGGGGCTCACCTCCTTCTTCCGCCGGTTGGCGCAGCGTGGGGTGGTGCCGGACGGGAGCTTGCGGTTCCTGTCGGTGGCATGACGACGATGATTGATCGAACGAGCGCGGAATTCCGCGAATTCCTCGACCTCTACGAACGGGCCCCGCTGCTGGAGCTGGGGGCGCTCGCCGACGGGCGGCGCCAGGAGCTGCACCCCGGTGACGCGATCACGTACATCGTGGATCGCAACATCAACTACACCAACGTGTGCGTCGCCGACTGCAAGTTCTGCGCGTTCTACCGGCGGCCCAAGCACGACGAGGGCTACGTCCTTTCGTTCGAGCAGATCGGGGAGAAGATCGAGGAGGCGAAGGCCCTCGGTGCCGTGCAGATCCTCATCCAGGGCGGGCACAACCCGTACATCCCGTTCGAGTGGTATCTCGAGCTCATGCGGTACGTGAAGCAGCACCACCCGATCCACATTCACGGTTTTTCGCCGTCGGAGGTGGATTTCTTCGCGACGCGCTTCCGCATGAGCGCGGAAGAGGTGATTGGCGAGCTCGGGGCGGCGGGACTCGACTCCATTCCCGGTGGCGGCGGCGAGATCCTGGTCCAGGAAGTGCGGGATCGCGTGGCCAAGAAGAAGGCGGGTGCCGATCGGTGGCTCGAGATCATGGAGCTGGCGCACCGGCAGGGGATGAAGACGTCGGTGAGCATGATGTACGGGTTGGGCGAGAGCCCGGCCGACCGCATCGAGCACCTCGTGCGCGCGCGGGAGGTACAGCAGCGGACGCATGGCTTCACGGCGTTCATCGCGTGGCCGCTCCAGCCCGAGCACACCGAGATGGAGGGCACGCCCAAGACCGACGCGGTGACCTACCTGCGCACCATCGCCATCGCGCGCATCATCCTGGACAACGTGCCCAACCTGCAGTCCTCGTGGGTGACGATGGGGCTCAAGGTGGGGCAGGTGGCGCTGCGGTTCGGGTGCAACGACTTCGGATCGCTGATGATCGAGGAGAACGTGGTCTCGGCGGCCGGTACCACGCATCGGGCGACGCTGGAAGAGATGGAGCGGCACATTCGGGACGCGGGCTTCACCCCGCGGCGCAGGCGGCAGGACTACTCCATTATCGAAGCGGCGGCATAGCAACATGGCCAAGAAAGACATTCTGATCATTGCCGGGTCCGAGAGCGACCGAGAGCGGGTGGCGGCTGCGCTGAAGGTGCTGGACGAGGCGGACGTGGGCTACGACTTCGTCATCTCGTCGGCACACCGCAACGCGGAGCAAACGGGCCAACTCGCCAAGGAGGCGAAGGGGAAGGGGTACCGCGTGATCATTGCGGCGGCCGGACTGGCGGCGGCGCTGCCGGGGGCCGTAGCTGCCCTCACGGAGCTTCCGGTGGTGGGACTCCCTCTCGACGTCGGACCCCTGCGCGGCGTTGACGCGCTGTACGCGATCACGCAGCTACCGCCGGGATGCCCGGTGGCCACCGTGGGGATCGGCAACGCGAAGAACGCTGCGCTGCTGGCGCTGCGGATCCTCCAGGTCGCAAACAGCTAACGCCGTCCCGGTCGACGCATGCACAACGCCCAGCGCACCCAGACCTTCACCGAGTCGGTGATCCGGGGAATGACCCGCCTCGCAGCCGAGCACGATGCCATCAACCTGGCGCAGGGGTTCCCCGACTTCTCCGCGCCCGAGGTGATCAAGGAGGCGGCGCGGCTCGCCATTCGCCAGGACAAGAACCAGTACGCCATCACATGGGGTGCGAAGTCGCTGCGTGACGCGCTCGCCCAACGGTACGGCGACTGGTACGGGATGGCGGTGGACCCTGAAACCGAGATTACGATCACCTGCGGCGCCACCGAGGCGATGGCCACCACGCTGATGTCCATCGTGGATCCGGGCGACGAGGTGATCGTCTTCGAGCCCTACTACGAGAACTACGGGCCTGACGCCATTCTATGCGACGCGCAGCCGGTGTACGTGCCGCTGCCCGTGACCGGGCAGATCGATCTCGAGCGGCTGGCGGCGGCGTTCTCGGAGCGGACCCGCGCGATCATCGTGAACACGCCCAACAACCCGACCGGACGCGTGTTCTCGCGGGAGGAGATGCAGGGGATTGCCGAACTGTGTCGCAAGTACGACGCCTATGCCGTCACCGACGAGATCTACGAGCACATCTACTACAAGGGCAAGCACATTCCCATGGCGACGCTCCCGGGGATGCGCCTGCGCACGATCACGATCAGCGGCGCGTCGAAGACGTTCAGCGTGACCGGGTGGCGCATCGGGTCCATCGTGGCGCCGGCCGAGATCACCGGGGCGATCCGCAAGGTGCACGACTTCCTCACCGTGGGGGCGCCGGCGCCGCTGCAAGAGGGGGTGGCCGTCGGGCTCGAGATGCTGGGGCCGGACTACTACGACAACCTGGCGGACGAGTACCGCGAGCGCCGCAACATGCTGTGTCGCGGTCTGCTCGACGCCGGGTTCAAGTTGGAGCCGCCGGAGGGGTCGTACTACGTGCTGGCAGACTTCTCCGCGGTCAGTGACCAGACGGATGATGAGTTCGCGACGTGGCTCACAAGTGAGATCGGTGTGGCGTCCGTGCCCGGCTCCAGCTTCTTCGGTGACCCGGAGCAGGGCCGCAATCTGGTGCGGTTTGCGTTCTGCAAGAAGCTGGAGACGCTGCGTGAGGCGGTGAACCGCCTCCGTGCGATGGGGCTGGGACGCTAGGAGCCCTGCTCCTCTTCCTCCAGTAGCGCCTCTACTTCCTCTCGTCCCTCGAGCAGCCGCTCGACCGCCTCCGACACGTCCTTTGCCGAGGCGAGGTCGCGCGTAATCGTCTCGACGTCACCCTTGCCGGCGTGCATGCGCAGCAGACCGAGCCGGATGGTCTCGAGTGACGCGACGGCGTCCGCCAGCCGCTGCTGCGCCCCGTCCCGCGTAGCCGTCAGGTCGTGCACCAGCGTGTCCTTGCGCTCGGCCACGCTCGTCTGGGCGTCCCCCTCGCCCGAGACGAGCAGCCGGCTCAGCGCGTGCTCGCCGGTCACGTTGGCGATCATCGCGTTCAGGTCCTCGACCCGCATCCGCATCTTGCGCGCATCGTTCTCCAGCCGTCGGACCACCTGCGGCAGGTCGCTCAGGCTCTTGCGGGTGCCCTTCGGCAGATCCTCGAACAGGCGGTCGGCCGCCATCCCGATGGCGAGCTCGGTGCGTCGGTAAGCACCCGCTTCGGCAGGGGCCGTTGGCTTGATCCCGATGCCGGCGAGCTTGAACAGCCAGTTCCCGACGCGCGAGTTCCACAGCCGGATGCGGCGCCTCGCGCCGCTGTCGGTGCGCCGCTCGTAGCGGTTGGCGGCCAGCACACCTGCGCCCACCGCCGTGGGGATGGAGAGTCCCAGGATCCCGTACGCCGCATACCAGGTCGGGTCCACGGCGAGCACCCCCAGTCCGACCAGGAAGCCGCCGATACCACCGAAGGTGACGAGGCGCGCCACTCGCTCGATCCACGTGGGCTTGCGTCCGTACTCGAACGCCAGCTCCTCGCGGTGCCGCTCGAAGTCGCTCTTGAGGGCCATGCGGGCATCTTCGGGACCGTAGCCCGACTTGAGCAGGCGCCGCCCCATGTGCGTCATGATGGCGAGCGGCGCCAGAGAGAATCCCGCGATCACCGCGGTCACGATGCCGATGCCAGTGAAGTCCGCGCGTGTGACGGCGGAGATCAAGGCGGGGAACAGCAGGAAGAGGAAGAGCGCCAGGATGCCCGAGGTGCGGAACGACTCCCGGTTCTGCTTCACGAACACCCGAAGTGGCATGGGCAGGTCGCGGCGCAGCTCGAGGGATTGCCCCAGCGCTTCGGCGAGCTCTTCGCCGTTGAGGAACCGATTCGCCGGCTCCTTGACCAGGCAGCGGTCGATGGCCCGGGCCAGTCGCCCGGGGGCCTCGGGGGCGACCGACCCCAGCGGTGGGGCGGGCTGCGTAATGTGCTTCGCGAGCACTGTCGAGACGGAAGGTCCCTCGAACGGCACCGCGCCCGTGATCAGGTAGTACCCCAGCACACCGAGCGAGTACATGTCGCTCCGTTCGTCGACCGCCTCACCGCTGGCCTGCTCGGGGCTCATGTACTCTGCGGTGCCCACGACCTCACCGGTGCTCGCACTGCCAGACTCCTCGCGCACGTGCGCGATGCCGAAGTCGGTGACCAGCGCGCGACCCGATCCCTCCTCCAGCAGGATGTTGTCGGGCTTGATGTCTCGATGTACCACTCCCTGGGCGTGCGCGTAAGCCAGTGCCCAGGCGATCTCCCGTAGGATCCGGGCGGCGTCGGAGGAGGACAGGGGCCCACGCCGGCGGATGCGTTGGCCCAGCGTCTCGCCCTCGATGTAGGCCATGGCGAAGAACACGAACTCGCCGATCTCGTCCACCGCGAAGATCGGTACGATGTTGGGGTGGGAGAGCTTGGCGGCGGTGCGCGCCTCGCGCAGGAATCGCTCGCGCAGCGCGGGGAGGACCGCGAGGTTGGTCGGCAGCAGCTTGAGGGCCACCGGCCGGTCGAGGCGAACCTCTCTGGCGAGGTACACGATGCCCATGCCGCCCCGGCCCAGCTCTCGCTCGAGGGAGTAGCGGCCGACGAGGGTTTCCTGGAGTGCCAGGAACGTAGAGTCCGGCTCGTGCGGCATGTGGTGACGATGGGGTGCAGAGTGGGTTGGGGCAAGGGCGGTAGGGCGTCGGGAGACGGGAAGCGTGCCCGCACGGACGCACCCGTCCCGCTTCCCGTTTCCCGCCGTAGGGTCTATCATGCAGCCATGCGCCAACGATTCGGAATAGGATACGACTGCCACGTCTTCGTGGAGAAGCGCCCGCTCATCCTGGGGGGCGTCAAGATCAAGTACTCCAAAGGGCTCAAGGGTCACTCGGACGGCGACGCCGTCGCCCACGCGGTGATCGATGCGCTCCTGGGCGCGGCGGCGATGGGCGACATCGGGCGGCTGTTCCCCGATACGGACAAGCGGTGGAAGGACGCCGATTCGATCCTGCTGCTGCAGGAGGTGAAGCGGCGTATCCTCGCGGCGAGCTACACGATCGTGAACGTCGACGTCACGGTGGTCACCGAGGCTCCTAAGCTCGCGCCTCACATCGACGAGATGCGCGACAACGTGTCCCGCGCCCTCGGTCTGCCCGTGATGGCCGTGTCCATCAAGGCCAAGACCAACGAGAAGATGGACTCCGTGGGGCGGGGAAAGGGCCTCCAGGTCTTCGCGGTCGCTTCCCTGGGAGGCGCGTAACCTGCTCGACCAGGTGCTGCAATGGCTGCTCGGTCTTCCCGACGCGTGGGTGTACTGGGCCATCGGGAGCCTGGCAGCCGTGGAGAACATCTTTCCACCGGTACCGGCGGACACCGCAGCAGCCCTCGGGGCCTACCTGTCTCAGCGGGGGACCATCTCGGCCAACGCGGTCTTCGGCATCACGTGGAGTGCCAATGTGGGTGGGGCGATCGCCGTGTACCTGACGGGTCGCACGCTGGGCCGGCAGTTCTTTACCGGGCGGCTGGGGCAACGCCTGCTTCGACCCAAGCGATTGCGACGCATGGAGCGCCTGTACAAACGCTACGGCTCCTGGGGGATCTTCCTCAGCCGATTCGTGCCGGGCGTGCGGGTGGTAGTGCCGGCGTTCGCCGGGATTGCGCATCTGAGTTGGCCCAGGGCGGTCATCCCCATGGCGGTGGCGTCGGGTATCTGGTACGCGGCGCTGGTCTTCACGGTAGCGCGCGTGGCCGGACCGTTGGAGGACGTGGCACACGTTCTCGGTGGACTCAACTGGGGTGTCCTGGCCGTCGGTCTGTTGTTCGTGGGGTTCGTGCTGTGGGTGATTCTGGCCGGCCGCCGGCACTGGCACACCGACGAGCACGCGACGCCCACGGAGCGGGAGTAACATGACGACGGCGCTCCAGGCCGATCTCGACCGTGCCTTCTGGGTGGAGGGCTTCCAGGACTTCCTCGGGTTGGAGAGCGGGAACAGCCCCCACACGGTGGACAACTACACGCGTGACGTGCGGCGGCTCTCGGCGTACGCGGCGTCGCGCGGGGTCGGGGAGCCGAGCGCCATTGCCCCGCGCCTGCTGCGCGAGTTCGTGTACCACCTGAAGGACCTCGGCCTCGCGCCCGCCAGCATCCGGCGACAGATCTCCTCCACCCGCACCTACTTCCGGTTTCTGCTGGCCGAGGGACAGGTAGCGCGCGATCCCAGTGATCGGCTCGAGCTCCCCAAGGCCTGGCGCAAGCTGCCCGAGGTGCTCTCCCACGAGGAGCTCGAGGCCTTGCTCTCGGCACCGAACCCCGACCAGGCGCTGGCGTGGCGCGACCGGGCGCTGCTCGAGGTGGCCTATGCAACCGGTGTGCGCGTGTCGGAGCTCGTCTCGTTGGGGTTGCAGGACATCTGGTACGACGATGCGTTGGTGCGGGTGATGGGCAAGGGGTCGAAAGAGCGGCTCGTGCCGATCGGTCGGCGGGCGCTCGGCGCGGCGGCCCTCTACGCCCGTGAGATCCGTCCCACCCTGGATCGCGGTGAGACCAAAGGGCGGTTCTTTCTCAACGCCCGTGGCCGGCCACTGACGCGGGTGGGCGCGTGGAGCATCATCAAACGGTGCGCCGAGCGCGCCGAGTTGGACAAGCGCGTCAGCCCCCACACGTTGCGCCACACGTTTGCGACGCACCTGCTGGAGGGTGGTGCCGATCTGCGGGCGGTGCAGGAGATGCTGGGACACGCAGACCTCTCGACCACGCAGATCTACACGCACGTGGACCGCGAGTACCTGCGCACCGTGCATAAGAACTATCACCCGCGCGCCTGATGATCTTCGTCCTCGACAACTACGACTCGTTCACGTACAACCTGGTCCAGTACTTGGGTGAGCTAGGCGCAGAGCCGCTCGTGCGGCGCAACGACGAGACCACGGTCGAGGAGATCGAAGCGCTCCGGCCGCAGGCGATCGTGATCTCACCGGGTCCGGGCCGACCCAAGGACGCCGGGATCAGCGTGCCGCTCATCCGCGCCCTGGCCGAACGGCGACCCATTCTGGGTGTGTGTCTGGGGCACCAGGCCATCGGCGAGGCCTATGGTGGGCGCATCGTGCCGGCCGAGCGGCTGATGCACGGCAAGACGTCGCCGATCGCCCACACGGCGAGCGGTGTGTTCCGCGGTCTGCCGTCGCCGCTCACCGCCATGCGGTATCACTCGCTGGTCGTGGAGCGCG
>JBDGYO010000419.1:0-3454 GCA_039584015.1 Gemmatimonadota bacterium
CGCGGTGGGCTCTTACCCCACCATTTCACCCTTACCCACCGAAGCGGGCGGTATGTTTTCTGTGGCCCTATCCGTCGCCTTACGGCGCCCAGGCGTTACCTGGCAGTCTGCCCTGCGGAGCTCGGACTTTCCTCGGCCCGCCGAAGCGGGCCGCGACCTATCACGCTCCACCACCCCTGTCCCAAAAAGATAGCTCCGCACGATCCCGCACCACAGGGCGGAGTTTGAGGGGCGTTTGACGGGGGACGGTCATCCTCCCGCCCCCTGTTGGCGAGGAGAACGTGATGGCATACCGTGCGAACTCCATGGTGGCGACCGTCGTCGAGCCACCGGAGCGGTCTCGGCTCGAAGCCGGGGCGAACGGTGGGTTCGCGGTCATTCACAGCGACACACTGCGGGAAGCCCTTCGAACCGTGCGAGAGCGCCCGGTCAACGCAGTGCTGGTGTCGCCCCGGTGTGTGAGTCCCGACCAGCTCTCCAATCTCACAACACTCGTCCGGGGTTTCCCCGGAGTGCCGACGGTGGCAGTCCTGTCGCGACACGACGCGGCCTCGAGCGAGCGGCTGCTGCACCTCGGAGCGTGTGGTGTGGCGCGGGTGCTGGATCTCGGCGTGCGGGATGGGTGGCAGCGGCTGCGTGACCTCGTGGCACAGCCCGCCGCGCCGACGGCATCGTTGATCCTGGCGCGGGTCGTGCCTGCCCTGGGCGACGCGAGCCTGAGCTGCCGCCGCTATTTCGAGGTGCTCGTGCAACGCGCGCCGGGGGTCACGACGGTGCGTGCCCTCGCGCGCCAATTGGGGATGGGGACGAGCACGTTCATGTCGCGCTTCTTTCGCGCCCGTTTGCCCTCACCAAAGCGCTACCTGGCGGCGGTGCGCCTCGTGTACGCCGCGGGGCTCCTCGAATCACCGGGCCTGTCGATCGCCGACGTGGCCTACCGCCTGGAGTACTCGTCACCGCAGAGCTTCAGTCGACACCTGCGCACGTCTGATCGTCCCGTATCGGCAGCGCCTCCGCGGGTTCCAGCCGCTCCCCACTGGGGTGAGTGACCACGGACACGGCTGGTGACGGCGCGGCGGTGCTGCGGGGTGATCGGGCGTGCGATGAGATTAGTGGCGTTGCCGGCTCAGACCTCGTGCGCCCCCGAAGGTCGGCGTGGGGTCTCGTGCTCCTTGGTGGTGAACTCTGGCCGCATCACCGTGAAGCGTGCGATGCTTGCTTGTAGGCGCTCGGCCAGCTCGGCGAGCTGCTGGCCGGTCTGGGTGAGGCTCTCCATCGCCGCGATCTGTGCTGCCATGGCATGCGCGGCACTCGAGGCGCCTGAGGAAGCGGTGGAGCTGATGTCCGCCACGCGGGACAGCCGCTCGGCGAGCCCGCTCATGCGCGTGGCCTGGGCTTGCGAGCTCTGCGTGGTAGCGGTGACGAGGTCCGCGGCCTTGACCGCTCCCTGTTGAATCGCGTCGAGGGCGGCCCTGGCTTCGTCGGCGACCTCGCCCACGTCCCGCACCTGGGACTCGCCCGTGCTCATGGCGGTCGCGACGGCGGCGATCCCCGACTGAATCTCGGTGATGACGTGCGTGGCCTCCCGTGCCGACTCGGCCGCTTCGCCCGCAAGAGCACGCACCTGGTCTGCCACCGCCGCGAAGCCCTCGCCGTGCTCTTCGGCACGTGCCGCCTCGATGGCGGCGTTGAGCGCCAACAGACGGGTGCGGCGCGCAATCTTCGAGATCGTGTCGGCAAAGGCGCCGATTCCCTCGGAGAGCGAACGCAGGCCGTCGACGGTCGTCGCCGTGGCGCGGACCTCGGTGCCGACACTCAGCAGCGCTTCCCCGGCGCGCAGCACGCTGTCGCGTCCCCTGGTGGCGGCGTCGACCAACTCTCGTGCGTCCACCTGCATGAGCTCCGCCCGGGAGTAGAGCTCCCTGGCTTCCTCCGCGGCTGATGTGCCATCGGAGCGCCCGCTGGCGGCGAGCTCGTGCTGCTCTTGCATGGCCTGCGCGAGCTGGGCCGCGGTGCTGGCCACGTCCCGGCCGGAGGCGAGCATCTCACTCGCGTGCGTCGCCAGCAGCTCCGCGAATGCCGCCACCTCGTCGGCTTCGCGCTGGACCTGCGAAATGGTGTTGGCGGTCTCGTCGAGCATGCGGTTGAGCGACTGTTCCAGGAACCCCAGCTCATCGAGGTGCTCGGCCGGTGCGCGGACGCCGAGGTTGCCCCCTTCGGCCTCGGCCATGATGCCGCGGGTGACACGGATGCGGCGGATCAGGGTGGCCGCGAGCTGCGTGACCATCCACGCCGCCCCAATGAACAGGAGCGCTTCGAGGTACACCGACGATGGCAGTGCGAACGGGCCGCGACCCGCGAACACCCAGCCGTGTAGCGCCGCGGCCACCAGATAGGCCAGCGAACCGGCGAGGATGAGAGACTCTCCCACGCCACGACCCTGGTCGAGCGTGTACGGTACGGTCGCCACGAACAGTGCCGCGATCATTGCGCCCGGTCCGAAGAACGCGACGAGCGCCGCAGCCAGCGCGACATCGACTCCCGCCAATGCGTAGATGCCCCACCAGCGGTGCCAGCCGGTCCGCAGCAGAGCCTCCATGCCCGCGTTGGCCGCCGCGGCCATGACCACCACCGCCAGGAGCGGGATCAGCGACGCCGCGACGGCACCCACGACCTTGCCGCTCAGGAGCAGCAGCGCGGTGGCTCCGATCAGCACCCAGCGCCGCACCACACTCAGTCGTGCGGTCTCACGGTCCTTCAGCCGTTGCTCCTCCGTGGGAGACGCCTCGACCCAGCCCCGCATGCGCATCGCGAGCGATGTGCGCGAGACGCGGCCCTGGGTGTTCACGTCATTCTGGGTCATCGCCGTCCTGTGGGGAGATGCCGAGCTCACGCAGCGACACCAGGACTTGTAGCGGGAAGCCCGCCTGCTCGATCGCTTCGCGGCCACCCTCTTCCCGGTCCACGACCGCCAGCACCCCGGCGACGATCCCGCCCGCGTCCGTCACCGCCTCGATGGCCCGCAGCGCAGACTGGCCTGTCGTGATCACGTCCTCGACGACCACCACGCGAGCGCCCTCATGGAAGCAGCCCTCGATCTGCCGTTTGGCTCCGTGCCCCTTGGGCTCCTTGCGGACCGTGAACCCGTCGAGCTGGGGTGGGGTACGCCGGCTCGCGATCGCTACGGCATACGCGACGGGATCGGCGCCGAGGGTGAGGCCCCCCACCAGAGTGGCTTCCCAGCCGGCGTCACGGACGGCGTCCACTCCGAGCTCGCCGATGAGCTCCAACCCCCGTGCCGACATGGTGGTGCGGCGGGCGTCCACGTAGTAGCTGGACCTGCGGCCGGACGCGAGTGTAAATGAGCCCAATTCCACGGACTTTTCCCGCAGAAGTTGGGCGAGTTCGGCGGTTCGGCCTGGCGTAGCGGCGTTCATGGGAGCAGTAGTAGTAG
>JBDGYO010000420.1:0-3365 GCA_039584015.1 Gemmatimonadota bacterium
ACAGCTTCGCCCTGTGCTACGAGGGCCACTTCGAGCAGGAGGTGCGGCAGCTCGATGCCGCCGTCGAGCTGCTTGGGCCGGCGCGCTTCAGTCGCCCGCTCTCGATTCTGCGCGCGCGCCGTCGTTTCGCCCAGGCACTCGAGGAGGCGCAGCCGGATGTCGTGATGTGCCACTCCTCCTGGTCGCACGCGATCTTCGCGCCTCCGGTGCGCGCGGCGGGCATCCCCAGCGCCTTCTGGCTGCACGCGCCGCCCTCCGGCCACTGGCTCGAGCGGCGGGCACGCCGCCGCGCGCCCGACCTCGTGATCTGCAACAGCGAGCATACGTGCGTGGCCCGCACCTCCCTGTTCCCCGACGCGCCCTCCATGGTGGTGCATCCGCCGGTGCCACTGCCCTCGTCCACCCCCGATGCCGAAGCCGGCGAGCACCTGCGTGCCACGCTGAACACGTCGCGCGACAGTGTGGTCATCGTTCAGGTGAGCCGCATGGAAGCGTGGAAAGGACACGAAGTGCTGCTCGAAGCGCTGGGCGGCATGCGCCACCGTCCGAACTGGACCCTGTGGCAGGTGGGTGGCGCGCAGCGCCGTGAGGAGCAGTCCTACCACCGGCATCTCGAAAAACGTGCCGCAGAGTTTGGCATCGCCGACCGGGTCCGCTTCCTCGGTGAGCGGAAGGACGTGCAGGCGGTGCTCGCCGCGGGCGATCTCTTCTGCCAGCCCAACACCGCCCCCGAGCCGTTCGGTATCGTGTTCGTGGAGGCGCTGTACGCCGGTCTCCCGGTCGTGTCGAGCGCTACCGGCGGTGCGCAGGAGATCGTCACAGCCGATTGCGGCGTGCTCACGCCGCCGGGCGACCCGAACGCGCTGCGGGGCGCGCTGCTGCGCTTGCTGGACAATCCCAAGCTGCGCCGGCAACTGGGAGCGGAGCTACCGACGCCCCGGGGATAACGTGACGTGATGACCGGACTCGGCGAGGTGTACTACCCCGCGGCCCCCCGGCTGGAGAACCGCTGGACCGACGTCTTCAGACGGGATACGGCCATCCACCTGGCCATCATGGCGAGCATCACGGTGGCGACCTTTCAGGGGTATCTGAAGGACCGCATCGGCGGGCCCCTTCCCTACGTGCTCTCCGAGTTGTTCTTCATCGGTGCCTTCATGCTGTGGTTCGCCACGATCGCGATCCGGCACGTTCCGATCCGCGGGCCGGGCATCCTGCCGGCCGCCGTGCTCACCGCGATCTTCGTACCCGTGCTGTACCTGATCCATCCCGGCGCGCCGATCGCCGTGGAGATCGCCGGGCTGCGGGCGTGGGCGGCCTTCCCCGTGGGATGCCTCATCGCGCTCACGATCATCCGCAATCCGGGCCAGGTCCGTGCGTATGTCGGCCTGATCCTGGTGCTGGCCGTGATCACGGCCTTGTACGGCATCTGGCAATACCGCGTCGGGCCGGAGGACGTACTCGGCATCAGCGAGCTGGCGCGGGACCGGCACGGGCGAACGGTGTTTTACAGCATCCCGGGGTTGGGGCTCCAGGACTTCCGCGCCTTCTCCACCTTTACGTTCCCCGCCCCGTTCGCGGCCTTCATGGTCTTCGGGATCCTGCTGGCCGGCGGGATAGCGCTGAGCGGCTTGCAGTCGCGACGGCGGCGGCTGTTGGCCGCACTGGTGATTCCGCTGTACTTCGCCGGCATTACCGTCTCGGGCACGCGGGCGGCCTTCGTCATCCTGCTACTCGGCCTGCTGGTGCTGGGCTGGTACCGAGGGCTCGGCGTCCGGGTGCTCGCCCTGGTGCCCGTGCTGCTGGGGGCCGCGTATGCGGGCATGCTTCTCACCTCGGGACGCATGCTGGTGCGGTTTCAGACCCTGGTACTGCAGGAGGGCCTGCTGTGGCGCTACGTGTACGCGCCCGTCTCCATCGCTCTGAACACGTTGGGCGAGTTCCCATTCGGCATGGGCCTGGGGCGCAGTGGGGTAGGAGTGCCCTACTCCATATTTCGCTCCTACCCGCAGGGGTACTTCCGCGGCAGCGACGGCGACATCGGTCGGGCGGCGGTAGAGATGGGCATGTTCGGCATCCTCCTGCTCGTCGTGATCGTGGTGGCCCTGCTGCCACACGCGGCGCGCGCCACGCGCCAGCTCGTCGGCAGCCATGCAGAGGATGTGGGGCTCGGCGCCGGGGCGCTCATCATCTCCACAGGCGTCTTGCTGCTGATCGGCTCCCCACTCTCCTCGGTGCCCCACGCCACGATCTGGTGGTTCCTCCTCGGTGCCATCATCAAGCTGGCGATGCTGCAACGGGAGCAGGCCGAGTCCGGCGAGCCGTGACGACGCCACCCGCAGCGGCCGCCGTCGAGGCGCGCGCCCGACAGAGCGGCGGCACCAGCGATGCGGCGATCTACCGGATGGTCGCGCGGGCACTCGAGGCACGGGACGCGTCCGGCGGCCTCGTGCTCGACGTGGGCTGCGGCGGCGGCGCACTGTGGAACCACCTGCGCGACCGATTCGACCGCTATACGGGCGTGGACGCGGTGCGCTACGGGGAGTTCCCGAACGAGCTGGAGTTCGTGCAGCTCGACCTGGACGCGGGCCGGGTACCCCTGCCCGACCGGGTCGCTCACGTGGTCACCGCGGTGGAGACGATCGAGCACCTCGAGAACCCGCGCGCCTTGCTGCGCGAGCTCGCCCGCCTCGTACGGCCGGGCGGATGGGTCGTGGTGACCACGCCCAACCAGCTCAGCTTCCTGAGCGTGCTGACGCTGGTGGTGAAGGGACGCTTCTCCGCGTTCCAGGACGTCCAGTACCCCACGCACCTCACGGCGCTGCTGGAGGTGGATCTGCGCCGCATGGCCGGCGAGGTCGGACTGGTGGACGTAGACATCGCCTACAGCTTGCAGGGACGGATCGTGCTGACGCCGTGGCACTACCCGCGGCTGGTCTCGCGCCTGGTGCCACGCCTCGGTTCCGACAACGTGCTGATGATCGGTCGCAAGCCATGACCTCTGCGCTGCTGATCCCCGACCTCCCCATCGAGCACTGGCCCTCCATGGACCGCTACGCCTCGCGCCTGGCGGGCGGCCTCGCGCGCCACGTACCGGACTTGGAGCTTACGATCGCCGGCAGGATCGCCGGGCTCACGGTAGACCCCCATGACAGCATGGGTGGCGTGCCCGTGTCCGACCGCTCCAGCGTGCAGCGCATGCCGCCGCCGGGAGTCGGCGACCTGCGCCGCTACGTCGCGCGCTACTGGCAGTACCCGCGGCGCGTTAGGCGCCTGAAGGGCGACGTCATGCACGTGCTGGATCACTCCTACGGGCACATCCTGCTCAAGCAGCACAAGCGGCCCGCGGTGGTCACCGTACACGA
>JBDGYO010000421.1:0-2623 GCA_039584015.1 Gemmatimonadota bacterium
GGTGGGGCGCTTTTCGGATAACCTATCACCCACGTTCAGCCCGGACGGACGCCAGATTGCGTACGTCTCGACGCGCCCGGGACTGCCGCAGATCTACCTGATGGCGGCAGACGGGACGGGGCAGGAGTTGTTCGCCCCGTTCGACTACGGCGTGACCGGCAGTTCGAATGCGCCGGAGTGGTCCCCGGACGGTACGCGCCTCGCGTTCCACCGCGACGTGCAGGGGAGTCCCCAGGTCTTCATCATGGACACCCGGTCGCGGGCGGTGCGCCAACTGACGAGCGCAGGGCGGAACTCGGACCCGACGTGGGCGCCCGATGGACGTCACCTCGCGTTCATCTCGAACCGGACCGGGCGGCGTCAGGTGTGGGTGATCGACATCGAAACCGGCAGAGTGCGGCAGCTGACGACCGTCGGGGATGCGCGATTGCCGGCCTGGTCGCCTCGGATACCAGAGACTACGACACCATAAGAATGGAGTGACCATGCGACTCAGCCTACCGATTGCTCTCACCTTCGGCGCTGCTGTGATGGTGGCGGCAGCATGTGGTGGTGGACAGCCCGAAGTAGTGGTCCCGCCCGTAGACTCGGCGGCCATTCGGGACTCCATCCGGCGAGCCGACTCGCTCGCGGCGGTTGAGGCAGCCCGGCAGGACAGCATCGATCGCGCGCGGATGGAGGAGCAGCAGATCCGCCGCGAGCGCGAAGAGATGGCGCGGCGCGAGCGCGCGATCACTGCCGAAGTACGCGCGATGCTGCAGACCGTGATCAACTTCGACTTCGACAGGTCGAACATCCGCGCGGGGACGGACACGGAGATGCTGGAGCAGAAGCTCGCGGTGCTCCAGGCCAACCCCAACGTGATGATGGAGGTCACGGGCCACTGCGACGAGCGCGGCTCGGACGAGTACAACATGGCCCTCGGCATGCGTCGTGCCTTGGCGGCCAAGAAGTGGCTCACCGACCGCGGGATCGCCGACAGCCGCGTCACGGTTCGCTCGATGGGTGAGGAGATGCCCGTCGATCCGGGCCACAACGAGGATGCCTGGGCCCAGAATCGGCGCGACGGGTTCGCGATCACGGCCGGCGGTGACAGGCTGGTGAAGCCAGCCGGCATGTGAGGCACTTCGGGTTCCTCGCGGCGACGTGCGTTGCCCTGAGTGCGTGTGCGCTCAAGGGCGACGTCCGGCGCGTAGAGGACCAACTGCAGGAGTATCGAGCAGAGACAGCCCGCGCCGACTCGGCGCGGGCTGTCATGCTTGATCAGGTCTTGCTGCTGCAGCAGCGGCTGCACGACTCGCTCAGCGTGCTGCAGCGGCGCCTCTCGGCGTTCCAGGGCGACGTGCGCACCGATATGACCGATGTGCAACGCCAGTTGGTGCAGATCCAGGAGCTGACCGGCCAGAGCCAGCAGCGGCTCACCGAGTTGCGTGGCGAGCTCGACTCACGCGCGGCCGTGCCGATCATGGTGGCGCCAGCGGCGGGAGATACGGGTGCCGCGGCCGCACGAACGCAGACGGGTGGGGGCGTGACCGCCGACGAGCTCTATTCCGTCTCGCTGCAGCAGCTGCGGCGGGGCAGCCCGAACACCGCCCGCGCCGGGTTCAGCAGGCTGCTGGCCGATTTCCCTAGTCACTCGCGGGCCTCCGACGCCCAGTTCTTCATCGGCGAGACGTGGGAGGAGTCCGAGCCCGACTCGGCCGCCGCGGCGTACGAGCTGGTGATCCGCAACCACCCCGACTCTCGTCACGCGCCCACGGCGCTCTACCGCCTCGGTCTCATGGCGGAGCGTCGCGGGGACCGTCGCGCTGCGCAGGTGTACTACAGTCGTGTCATTGCCGGATATCCTCGGTCTGAGGAAGCCCAACTCGCGCGGACGAAGCTCGGCAATCCGGACGGCTGAGGGGCGGCCGATTCCGGCCCCAGCCTCATGACCAAACAGACCGCCAAGGGCGACATGCCCTTCCTGGACCACCTTGAAGAGCTGAGGTGGCGCATCCTGTGGAGCCTGGCGGCGCTCCTGCTCGGGGCGGTGGTCAGCTTCTACCTGGTGCAGCACTACGATGTGCTTGAGCTGCTCAAGGAGCCGATCGCACCGTACCTGGAAGACGGCAAGCTGTTCGTCACCCGGCCCACCGACCCGTTCCTCATCACCCTGAAACTGGCCATCGTGATCGGTGCGATCATGGCCTCGCCGGTCATCTTCGCGCAGCTGTGGCGGTTCCTCTCGCCGGCGCTGTACGAGCACGAAAAGCGCTACATCGTTCCCGCACTGCTCGCGGGGCTCGGGCTGTTCATGGCGGGGGCCCTGATGGCCTACCTCTGGGTGCTGCCCGCGGTGTTCCGCATCCTGCACGGCTTCCAGTACGGCTTTCTGGAGTGGATTATCACGGCCGACGCCTACTTCAGCTTCGCGACGCGGCTGATCCTCGCCTTCGGCCTCATGTTCGAGCTCCCGCTTGTCATGGTGATGCTCTCCGTGCTGGACCTGGTCCGGCCCAAGACCTTCGCCAAGCACCGCCCCATCGCGCTGGCGGCCGGCGCGATCATGGCCGCGCTGCTCACCCCGCCCGACGTGTTCTCGATGCTCATGATGATGCTGCCCATCCTGCTGCTCTACGAG
>JBDGYO010000422.1:0-2621 GCA_039584015.1 Gemmatimonadota bacterium
CGAGCTGTTCGAGCGCTTCGTGCGCGAGCTGATGCTGCACGAGCGGATCGTGGCCCGGCTCGTGGTCACCGAGAAGACGATCGCCCGGCTGCTCGACAACTTCGAGCGGGAGGGAGTGGATCAGCTCGCCGCCCTGCTGGACGAGCCTGAGATGCGCACGCAGGTGGCACGATCCATCAACGACGCCGTGGTCAACTTCCTGCGGCGTCCCCTCAGGGATCACTTCGCGCGGCTGGGGCCGGAGCGAACCGAGGGCATCAAGAACGCTGCGGGGCGGAACATCACGGCCGCGCTGCGGGACCCGACGACGCGGCAGCACGCCATCGAGCAACTCGACCGGGCGCTCCAGGCAACGGAGCAGCGTACCTGGGGCGACCTCCTGCGCCACCTCCCACCCGAGCGCGCCGCGTCCTGGCTGGCAGACGCCGCCCGCACGCCGCGCCTGCAGGGCTGGGTACGGGACGGCACCGCCACAGCCTTGCGGGCGGTCCTCAACCGGCCCGTGGGACGCCCCTCCGACTGGCTGCCCGAGGGAAGTACCGACCGCATCGCCTCACAGCTCGCCCCCGTGCTGTGGCAGTGGATTCAGGAACAGCTCCCCGAGGTGGTCGCGCAGGTGGACGTGCAGAACATGGTCGAGCAGAAGGTGTTGGGCTTTTCGCTGCAGCGCATCGAGGAGATCGTGCGCAATACGACGCAGCGCGAGCTCAACCTGATCGTGCGATTGGGATACCTGCTGGGCGCCATCGTGGGCGCGATGGCGTACGCCGTCTCGCTGCTGATGCCCTAGTCGGGCGACACCACGCGCATGGCCGGTGGGTTGTCCCAACCCGGCCATGCGCTCGGGGCATCGATCAGCCGCACGGCGGCATGCCCATCGACGGTGAACCGCTCCACAGCGGAGCGCCGCCCCGAAATCTCGCGCATGCCCCACCCACGCTCGAGCACGCTGGCGAACCGATCCGCCGCCCGCTCCGTGTCCCACACCGACCACCACACCAGCGCGTCGCCGGTCGCGTCACGGTATACCGCGTACTGGTCTCCTCCCCAGGCCATCGCCCCCGCCCGACCCATCGACTCGCTCTCCGTGAGGACTCCGAGCAGCACGCGCGTCTCGAACTCCCCCAGCTCATCGGAGTAGAACGATGCCGCGTCATCCGCAAATGCCAGATCGATCGGGCCATCTTCGTCCCGGTAGCGGTCCGGGTGGAGCACCTGCTCCGTGGACTGCGGTAGCCGCGGGCCGTAGGGGATCGTGTCGGGGTACTCTCCCTCGAACCAACGCACGAAGTCGGCTCCACCCAGGTACGGGAAGATCAACACCTCTTGCAGGATCACCGGTGCCGTGCTGAACACCGGCATCAGTTCGTACTGTTGCTTGATCGCCGGCCGGAAGCTCTGCCACAGTTCGGGCATGGCCGACAGATCCTGGCCGGGGAGCATGGCCTTGAGCGACACGAGTGTGGCCTGTCCCTCCAGCACTGCCTGGGCGGCGCTGCGCCGGTCGTTCCCGGCGTCGGGGTCAAGCAAGTCGCTGATGGAGACGTACTGGTCCTGAAGTGCGTGCACCAGCTCGTGCACCAGCACCATGCGCAGCTCGGTCGCCTCGGCTCCCTCGACCACATAGAGCGTGCTGGAGTCTGGATCGAAATAACCCACGACCTGTTCCGTGTAGAGCGCGAGGAGCAGGTCGTTGAGATCGAGCGTGTCCGGGATCAGCCTGAAGAGCCGGTAGGCCACCTCGATCCCCTCCAGCACCTCGGGTGGCAGCTCACTGTCCAGCTTCGCTTCGAGGTACACCTGCACTGCGTCGCGCGAGCGCACCGCAATGGCGGGGGCATCCCGAAACCGGAGCTTGACCGCGTCCTCGACGGTGGGCACGAGCTCGCTCGCCAGCGCCTGGACCGTCTCGTCGCTCTGCGCCTCGCCGCGCTCCCCGCAGGCGAGCAGGGCGGCGCAGAGCAGACCAAGCGTCACATGTCGCAGGTTCATGCGCGAAGGATAGCCAAAAGACGAGGCCGCCGGGAGCGCTGTCCCGGCGGCCTCGTCGATTACGCCGTGGCGATCGGCCTCAGCCGATGCGACGCAGGGAGATGCCGCCGTTCACCGTCGACAGGTGCAGCGTGCGGCCGCCCTCGCCGATCGTGCCCCGCAAGCGCCTGGGTCCCCAGCGGCCCTGGATCGTGAGCGGGAAGTCGGTGTGCAGATCGCCGTTCACGGTGCTGGCCTCGACGCGGGCGCTGAGGTCCGCTGGGAGGTCCAGCGTGATGCTCCCGTTCACAGTCTGGAAATCCAGGTCGCCACTCCAGTCGGCCTTTCCCATGCGCGCACGGATCGAGCCGTTCACGGTGTTCGCCTGGGCGTAGCCGGACGCGGAGATCTCGATGCCGCCGTTCACCGTGTACGCTCGAACATCTCCGCCCAGGGGCCCGGTATCGATGCTGCCGTTCACCGTGCGACCCACGAAGTCGACGCCGGCGGGGACGCGCACGGTGAGCCGCACCTCCGTGTCGTTGTCGTGCACGCTCATGTGGCCGTGACCGCCCTGGCGGCACTCGTTCTCCCGCTTGCCGGGCTCGCTCGGGTACATGACGCAGATCGTGACGCCGTCGTCGTGCTCC
>JBDGYO010000423.1:0-2620 GCA_039584015.1 Gemmatimonadota bacterium
CTCGGTCGTGAGCAGCAGGCCGGCCACCGACGCCGCGTTCTGCAGCGCGGTGCGCGTGACCTTGGTGGGGTCGATCACGCCGGCCGCCACGAGATCCTCGTACGTGTCGGTCTGCGCGTTGTAGCCGTAGTTCTTCTCCTTCTTATTCCTGATCTTGTCGACCACGATCGAGCCCTCGACGCCGGCATTGCTCGCGATGATGCGCGTGGGCTCCTCGAGCGCGCGGAGGACGATGTTCATTCCCACCTGCTCGTCGGGGTTGTCTGCTGTCAGCTTGGCCAGCTTGGCAAGCTTGGCCTGTGCGCGCAGCAGGGCGACGCCGCCGCCCGGAATGATGCCCTCTTCGACGGCAGCGCGGGTCGCATGGAGCGCGTCCTCGACCCGGGCCTTCTTCTCCTTCATTTCGGTCTCGGTCGCGGCGCCCACGTTGATGATCGCCACGCCGCCGACCAGCTTGGCCAGCCGCTCCTGCAGCTTCTCCTTGTCGTAATCGGACGTGCTCTTGTCGACGGCCGCTTTGATCTCCTGGATCCGGCCCTGGATCTTGTCCGCCTCGCCGGCGCCGTCCACGATCGTCGTGTTGTCCTTGTCGATCACGATGCGCTTGGCCTGTCCGAGGTCGCTCAGCACAGCGTTCTCCAGCTTGAAGCCAAGCTCCTCGGAGATCACGCTGGGCGCGCCCGTGAGGGTCGCGATGTCCTGCAACATGGCCTTGCGCCGATCGCCGAAGCCGGGTGCCTTTACGGCACACACCTTGAGCGTGCCGCGCAGCTTGTTGACGACCAGGGTCGCGAGCGCCTCGCCCTCGATGTCCTCGGCGATGATGAGCATCGGCTTACCGGTCTGCGCGACCTTCTCGAGCACCGGCAGCAGGTCCTTCATGGCCGAGATCTTCTTGTCGTGGATCAGGAGGTACACGTCCTCCAGGACGGCCTCCATCTTCTCCGGGTCGGTCACGAAGTACGGCGAGAGGTAGCCGCGGTCGAACTGCATGCCGTCCACGGTCTCCAGAGTCGTCTCGAGGACCTTGGCCTCCTCCACGGTGATCACGCCGTCCTTGCCCACCTTCTCCATCGCGTCGGCGATGAGGTCACCGATCTCCTGATCGTTGTTCGCCGAGATGGATCCGACCTGGGCGATCTCCTTCTTGCCTGCGGTCTCGACCGATAGCTTCTTCAGCTCGGCGACGACCGCCTCGACGGCCTTGTCGATGCCGCGCTTGATGCCCATCGGGTTGATGCCCGCGGTGACGCTCTTGAGCCCCTCGCGGAAGATCGCCTGGGCCAGCACCGTCGCGGTGGTGGTGCCGTCACCCGCGACGTCGGAGGTCTTGGTCGCGACTTCCTTCACCATCTGCGCGCCCATGTTCTGGACGGGGTCCTCCAGCTCGACCTCCTTGGCCACCGTCACACCGTCTTTCGTGACGGTCGGGCTGCCAAACTTCTTGTCGATCACGACGTTTCGGCCCTTGGGGCCCAGCGTCACCTTGACCGCCTCGGCCAACTGGTCGACACCGCGCTTCATCTGTCCGCGCGCGTCGACGTCAAAGTGCAGTTCCTTCGATGCCATGTCTCAGTTACCTCTCTTCCTCACTCGACCACCGCGAGGACGTCTGATTCCTTGATGATGAGGACTTCCTCGTCGCCCACGCGGACGTCCGTGCCGGCGTACTTGGAGTACAGCACTTTTTGGCCGACCTTCACCTCCATCGGGACGCGCTCGCCCTTCTCGAACCGGCCCGGGCCCACCGCCAGGATTTCGCCCTGCCGCGGCTTCTCCTTGGCCGTGTCGGGGATGTACAACCCGCCCCGCATCTCTTCGGCCTCCTCCAGCGGCCTGACGACCACTCGGTCGCCCAGGGGCTGGATTTCAGTTTTCGACCTGCGCCTTGCCTTCGTTGTAGAGGTCATGCTTTTCTCCTTGTTTAGCGACTTCGCGATCAGCTGCAGGTCAGGCGGCCCTGCCTGGACCACGCTCGACGTCACGGGAACCGACTCCGGCGCCGAGCCAGAGATGCCGGCGGCCCTCACTCACAACTCGATAGGGCGGGAACCTTGTGTCTTCTAGCTGACTGCGACGGTTACGCGGTGACCCCGGCGGCGAGAGCGGCCGGCACCCCCATAAGCCGTTGTACCACAGCCACTTACTCAGCGTGGGCCGCCAGCCTACAGATCGCCCAACATCAAGATACTTGACCTATAGCTTTATGTCAAGTATCTTGGGGTACAGCTTTTCACTACCGCCGAAACGGGAGAGCACCGTGAAGCGAGATCAGGTAGACCAAGTTCTGGAGCAGTGGGAGGAGGAGCGGCCGGATCTGGACGTGTCCTCAATGGAGATCGGGAGCCGAATCCTGCGCCTCAGCAAGCACATCCGGAACCATATCAAGGAAGCTCTTGCCCCGTTTCAACTCGATCCGTGGGGTTTCGACGTCCTGGCGACCCTTCGACGCGAGGGAGAGCCTTTCGCGATGTCGCCCACTGAGCTGCGTCGAGCCGCCATCCTGACCTCCGGAGCCATGACCAACCGGATCGACCGGCTCGAGCATCAGGGACTGGTTGAGCGGGTACCGGATCTGGAGGACCGCCGGGGAGTGAAGGTGCGCCTCACATCCGCGGGA
>JBDGYO010000065.1:0-10586 GCA_039584015.1 Gemmatimonadota bacterium
GAGCCTGACAAGTCGCCCGTCGGCACCGTTGAGATTCCGCAGCGTGAGATTCTCCGGGCGCGGGTTCGTGGTGGATGGTGGGCGCCACGCTTGCAGCTGTGGGCTCGCGAGCCTGACGCCTTCGACCGTATCCCAGGTGCCCGCCCGGGAACGCTCACCCTACGCATCCGTCGTCAGGATCGGGCGCACGCTCACGCCATCGCCGAGGCGATCACCCCGGCGGGCGCTCCGGCGGACGCCACCTAACCCGCGCATGCACCTGCGGAGGGGCGGTTAGGTAAGACGACGAAGTACGACATTTGCACACCCAAAGTACGACAAAGTACGACATTTTCTCCTCAAATCCCGGCAAAGGACGACACGAACCCGCTTTTGATGTGACATTTTGCCGGGTTTGAGGCCCTTAGCGGCCCCCCTCTGGATCAGAACAGTCCTGGTTCGGGCCGAGGTCGGCCGATCTCAGAGCGCCGACCATCACCCGTTCCTTGAGCCCGCTCGGCGCAATCGCCTGGCGCGACCGCAGTTACGCGCGCGCGCCGGGCCACTTCGGTAAACCGTTCCGAAGCTTCGGCACGGTTTACCCAAGCTTCGGTACGGCTTGCCCGAGCTTCGGTACGGCTTGCCCGAGCTTCGGTACGGCTTGCCCGAGCTTCGGTACGGCTTGCCCGAGCTTCGGCACGACCCAACGAAGCTTCGGCACGGCTTACTGAAGCTTCGGCACGGCACGCCGAAGCCCCTTACCGACGTGTCGAGGTCGCGACCTGGCCGCCCGACGTCTCGAGTTCCCTGACCGTGATCGTGGTCGGCCGCTCCGCCGCCGCCATGACCACGCTTCAACGATGCTCCAATACGACCATTTCGAGCTTCAAGGCGACGATTTCAAGTCGGCCTGTCCTGCGGCGACGCCCGCTAGCGCTCACCGCCGTCACGCCCTAGTCTTGTTCCTTCGCTCGCCTCTCGGAGCGCCCAAGGTGACCGATCAGCTCGAACAGTTGAAGGAAGCACTTGCCGGCCAGTACGCCGTCGAGCGTGAGCTCGGCAGCGGCGGCATGGCGGTCGTGTACCTGGCTGAGGATCTAAAGCACCGGCGCAAGGTCGCCGTGAAGCTGCTGCGGCCGGAGATCGCCAAGCTGATTGGGTCCGAGAGGTTCCTGCGTGAGATCGAGATCGCTGCGCGCCTGCAGCACCCGCACATCCTCCCCCTGTACGACTCCGGCGCGGCCGGCGGATTCCTGTACTACGTCATGCCATACGTAGAGGGGGAGGCGCTGAGCGAGCGGCTCGATCGCGAAGGCTCGCTCGCTCCCGACGAGGCCCTCCGGATCGCCGGCGAGGTGGCCAGCGCTCTGGACTACGCACATCGACAGGGCTTCGTGCACCGCGACATCAAGCCGGCGAACATCATGATCTCGACCACGGGCGGCCACGCGATGGTGGCCGACTTCGGCATCGCTCGCGCCGTGAGCGCTGCCGAGGCACCGGGAATCACCCGCACTGGCGTCGTGGTTGGCACGCCGGGCTACATGCCGCCGGAGCAGTTGTCGGGGACGGAGGTGTCCCCCGCGACCGACGTGTATGCCGCCGCGATGGTGCTGTACCAGTCATTGACCGGCCGGCGGTGGCCGGTGCTCCAGGCTACCCATGAGGCTGACTGGTCCGGAGTTTCCCGGGCCACTCGGTCGGCGCTGGAGCGGGCGCTTGCCTGGGACCCGAAAGACCGCTGGCCCGATGGCGCCATGTTCCGCCGGGAGCTGCTGCGCGCGCAGGGTGCGCCGGCCCCGCTTGGGCGAGGATGGGCGTGGGTGGTCGGGGCGGCGGTGGCTGTGGTCGTAGGCGTGGCCGTCGTACTGGGCGGGGTGCGTCTCTGGCCGGGAGGAAACGCGCCGGTCGTGGCGACCCGCATCGCGGTGCTTCCCTTCTCGGTGCGCGGGAGCCAGACGTTCGAGTATCTGGGTGAGGGTGTGGTAGATCTGTTGAGCGTGAAGCTCGACGGTGCCGGCACCCTGCGGAGCGTGGACCCACGCGCCGTGCTCGGCGTGGTAGAGCGCCGGGGAGGCGACGCGCCCGATCCCGCCGACGGTCTCGCGATTGCAGAGAGCTTCAGCGCTGGGTTGTACGTGCTGGGCAACATCGTGGAGGTGGGTGGCCGGCTCAGGTTCGATGCGTCGCTGTACGATCGCGCCCAGGGCCTGGAGCCGGTGGCGCAGGCATCGGCCGAGGGTCAACCCATCGAGGTGCTCGACCTGCTGGACGAGATCGCCGGCGAGTTGCTCGCCGGCCATGGTGCGCTCCGGGGATCGAGGATCACCCAGATCGCACTGGTCACCACGGATTCGCTCCCGGCGCTCAAGTCCTACCTGCGCGGCATCCGGGAATTCCGGGCAGCCCGGTACCCGGAGGCGGGCATGGCATTCCAGGAAGCGGTCGCCGCAGACACGTCGTTCGCGCTCGCGTGGTACCAGCTCAGCGTGACCGCCGACTGGATGCTGCGGGCCGAATTGGCGCGGGAGTCGGCCGAGCAAGCCGTGTTGTTCGCCGACCGCTTGGCAGAGCGTGATCGGCGGCTGCTCGAGGCGCTGCTCGCGGTGCGCGAGGGAGATGTGGCGGGGGCGGAACGACTCTATCGCGAGATCGTGGGCATGTACCCGGACGACGTCGAGGCGTGGAGCCAGCTCAGCGAGCTGTTGTTTCATTTCAAGCCGCGCCTGGGCGGTAGGCTCGAGGATTCACGGGAGGCTTGGGAGCGGCTGGTCGCGCTCGACCCCGATCAGCCCCCTGCCTTCGTGCATCTGGCGCGGCTCGCGATCGAGCTGGGAGACACCTCCTTGATGGACTCGTTGGCGAGTCGGGCGATTGCCATGAGTCCCGAGGGCGACCGCGTGGTGGAGATGCGCATGCTGCAAGCCTTCACCCGACATGACCCCGATGGTCGCGCGCAGGTACTCGCCGACCTTGCCCGCGTGAGCAACGACGAGCTTGCCTCGATTTCCTGGAGCGCCGGCACCTTCCTCGGTCATCCGGCCGACGGCGAGGCCGTCACCCAAGTCATGACGGCCACGAGCCGGTCGACCGAGACCCGCGCCTACGGCTACATGTTGCTGGTCTTCACCGACCTGGCTCAGGGGAAGTGGGCCAGCGCAGGGGGCTGGCTCGACGAGCTCCGCGCCGTGGACCCGACGATGGCACTTGAGATCGAGGCACTCGTGGCGGTCACACCCTTCCGGCCGGCAGAGCGCCCCGAACTCGACGCTCTGGTGGAGCGCCTCATCGGCTTCGACGCGGCTGCCGTTGCGCCGAGTGCAGCGCAGGGTGTGTGGTTCGCGGTACACAACGGATTGCATCCCCTGCTGCAGACCTATCTGCTGGGGGTGCTCAGTGCGCGGCTTGGTGACGGGGATGCCGCCCGCCGCTACGCGGAGCAGGCCCAGCGCATCGACGTGCCACCCATGGATGGCTCGCTGCAACACGATATCGTGCGCCGTGTGCAGGCCACTGATGCCCTCGTGTCGGGTGACACCGCCGCGGCGCTGGCACTCCTCGAGGAGGTGCGGCTCCAGGTGTGGCACCAGTTGAGCATTGCCTCGCCGTTCATCTCCGGATCCCTGGAGCGCTACCTGCTAGCGAGGTTGCTGGAGGAGGCAGGGAGGCACGAGGAGGCCCTCAGGTGGTACGGCTCGTTCGAGGGAGTGGCGCTGCACGATCGCGTCTACGCAGCCCCGGCGCACTGGCGACGCGCCAGGATCCACGAGGTGCTAGGTGATCGGGAGCAGGCGGTGCTGCACTACCAGCGTTTCGTAGAGTTGTGGCGCGACGCCGATCCGGAACTCGAGGCGATGGTCACGGAGGCGCGTAGCGAGCTGGAGAGGCTGGGTGGGGGGCCATGACCTGCGAGTGGGTGAGGGCGAGCCCTCACATCTGATCCCACCCCCAGATCGCGTACTGCACGTTCTTGTCGAGGCTGTGACCGCACTCCTTCAGCGTGAGCAGGATGTTGCCCCGGTGATGGCTCTCGTGTGCGATGTGATAGCCGAAGGTCGCGAACACCCCCTTCTTGAGACCGCGCCGCTTCGGCGCTCCTGAGAGAACTCCCTCCAGAAAGGATTCCACGGCTTTGCCCGAGGCGGTGAGGGCCGCTTTGAGGTGGGCTTTCGTGGGTGTCACTTTCGTTTCGAATTTGACCAAACCCTGCGCGAGGTCCTTCGCCCGCTTCTCCAGGTGCCACACGCGGTTGTTGTGGATGTGGCCGAACTGACGGGCCACGTCCCGCCCGCCGCGCTTGGACAGCGTGCACCTCATGCCCGCGGCGCTGATGTGATCGATCAGATACAGGTTGATCCGGTTGTTGGTGCGCCAGGCTTCCACCAGATCGTCGAGCACGGACACCTCCTGGTCGTGTGAGCGTGAGTGTCTCAGCCCAGCCCCAGAAGCTCCAACACCCGCCCCCGCTCGACACCGTCGATGACGATCCGTTTGCGCCGCGCCGTCGCGCCGCTCACGACCCGCACGGCGCCGCGCGCCACCCCCAGTTGCTCCGCGAGGAAGTGCACCAGGGCTTCGTTCGCCGCTCCCTCCACCGGTGGAGCTGCCACTCGGATCTTGACGGCGTCGCCGTGCCACCCGACGACTTCGGTGGTCTTGGCCTTGGGTTGGACGTGGATGGCGAGGACGGTTTCGGGTCCGGGCATCAGCCTAGATGAAGCTCAAGAGAATTCCCTGCAGCACGACCAGCGCCAGCCACGCGACGATCGGTGAGAGGTCGAACATCCCCACCTGGGGCACGATGCGCCGCAGCGGCTCCACGATCCAGTCGGTGAGCCAATAGAAGGGGCGCATCCAGCGGCGGTAGCGTCCCACGCCGAACCACGAGCCGACCACGCGTACGATAAGCGCGAGGATGATGAGTTGGGTCGCGTAGTAGACTGACAGCCGGGCGATGCCGCGCGGCCCGGCCGCGACGGCGCCCGCGCTCCGCATCACGGTTACTACCACCCACTGCGCTCCGGTGAGCACCAGGATCCCGCTTATGACCGTGACGCCGAGCAGCCACCAGGGAGCGTTCTGCGGGTTCTTGCCACCCTTGAGGAGCCAGGTCTCGAACGGAGCGAGGATAGGGTCGGTCGTTCTGCGAATGAGCTGTCCGAGGCGGCCAAACGGGTTGATGCGGCGCGTCCGGATCCCCCACGAGCCCAGAGCGACCGCGCCGCTCAGGACGAGCACCGCAAACACGGCGTAGCGCAACACGTCGTACCAGGTCACTAGATTGCCACCGTCTTGGTCTCGCCCGGCACCAGCTGATGCATCTCGTCGCGCACCCGAATCTTGATCGGCTCTGCCATGGAGGGGAGTGACGTCATCTCGAGTCGCTCGTGGGTCATGTCCAGCTTGAGGAAGTGTCCGCGATAGCAGATGCGGAGCTGGAGGTCCCGCAGCTCACTGGGAAGTCTGGGGTTGAGCCAGAGTACGTCGCCGCGGGTCTCGATACCGGTGTAGCAGCGCTGCACCAGGTCGACCGTTCCGGCCATGGCGCCCAGGTGGATTCCCTCAGCCGTGGTGCCTCCCTGAATATCGGCCACATCGCTCTCCAGGGCATCCACGAAGAGATCCCACGATCCTGGGCGATTCTCGCGGGCCAGCAGCCAGGAACTGACCACCCGGCTGAGGGTGGAGCCGTGAGAAGTCCGGGCGTCGTAGTAGTCGATGTTCCTGGGGATCATGGAGTGGTCGAACTCGTAGCCGAGGCGCTCGAACAGCTCCTCCAGCTCCTCTGCCGAGAACAGGTAGAACAGCATCAGGACATCGGCCTGCTTGGAGAGCTTGTAGCGGTTCGGGGAGTCTCCTTCGGCCTCGAGTATGCGGTCGAGTCGATGGATGTCACCGTACTTCTCGCGGTATCCCTTCCAGTTGAATTCCTCCAGCTTCTCGTAACCCTCGAACTGGCTGATGATCCCGTCGTCGTGGAAGCAGACCGTCATCTTGCGCGAGATCTCCTCCCAGTGCTCGATCTCGTCGGGGCGCACCACCAGCTTCTCGCACAGTTCATCCCGCTTGTCGTAGGGCAGCGCGTAGAAGATCTCCAGCGCGCGCCACAGTACCCACGCCGCCATGAGATTGGTGTAAGCGTTGTTGTTGAGCCCCGGCTCCTCGCGGTCGGGATACCCATCGTGATATTCGTCGGGACCCATGACTCCCCGGATCTCGTAGCGGTCGATCTCCTCGTTGTAGCTGGCGACGCATGCCCAGAAGCGGGCGATCTCGATCAGCATCTCGGCGCCGAAGAACGCCATGAACTGTACATCGCCCGTCACCTGGTAGTACTGCCAGATGTTGTAGGCAATGGCGGCGTTCACGTGGCGCTGCCGGTGACTGTTGTCGGGGAGCCAGCGGCCGGATTGGGGATTGAGGTGCACCTGCTGTGTCTCTTCCCGCCCGTTGCTGCCGCTCTGCCAGGGGTACATCGCACCGAGGCAGCCCGCTTCACGCGCGGCGGCCCGTGCCTCCGGGAGGCGGCGATAGCGATAGCGTAGCAGGGCCCGCGTGATTTCCGGCTGGCGCAGGTTGAGAAACGGGAAGATGTACAGCTCGTCCCAGAAGATGTGTCCGCGGTACGCCTCGCCGTGTAGCCCTCGTGCGGGCACCCCGACGTCCAGCTCGGTACTGTTCAGCGAGACGGTGACCAAGAGATGGAACACATGGAGTCGCAGCACCAACGCCGTGTGCTCGGCGTGCCGGTTGGGCACGTCTGCCTGGATCCCGATATCGAACCGGTTCCACAAGTGCTTCCACGCGTTGGCGTGGCTCTTGAGCAGGGACCCAAAGCTCCCCTGCCGGGGAATCGCCTCGCGTGCCTCCAGCCCGCACTCCGCGATGGCGTGATCGCGGGACGTGTAGAAAGTGACCACCTTGTCGACCGTGACCGGCGTGTCCTGGGCGACCTCGATGGTGAACTCCTGTGCGATGTAGCCCGGTTGCTCGACGGAGCGACGGTCGACGCGTTCGAGCTTACCCGAGCGGTACACCCTCGTGCGCGCCGCTTGCGCGATCCCAATGCGCGACTGGCTGGTCTCGACCTTGAGGTAGATGGTCTCCTCGTCGACCGGGGCGGTTTCCAGCGGCTCGAGGTGCTTGCCGTTGAGCTTGCGGTAGCGCGGCACGCCACTATTGATGACTGTGCCGTCGAGCGCCGAGCGAAACTCGACGCGCCCCGACCAGTTCGTCGGCGTGACGGTGGTCTCCAGGGCGCAAACATGCGGGTCCCCCATGTGCACCAGTCGCCGGTGCTGGACCGACGTCTCCCGGCCCTCCGCATCGCGGAATTGCACGGTCCTCGACAGCAGGCCCTGTTGCACGTCCAGGACCTGGCGGTACGAGAGAAGCTCGACCTGGGGGAGGTCGAACCACTCCCCGTCTTCGATGCGGAAGGTGAGCACCAACCAATTCGGCAGATTGACGAGGTCTTCGTTCTCGATGACCCTGCCGGCCATCTCGGTGCTGAGGCGATTGTACCCGCCGGCCATGTAGGTACCGGGGTAGTGGACGTCGTTCGCGCCTGCCTCGGCAGCCGCGCCCCGGGTGGCCAAGTAGCCGTTGCCGAGGGTGCAGAGGGCCTCTCGCAATCCCTCCTGCTCGGGAACGAAATCGTCGTAGGTGAGGGTCCAGCCGTCCATCAGGGTGCGGCCTCGACGGTGGTGATCAGGTGTCGCAGGAAGACGCGCGCCTCCTCGGGGTCCCGCACTAGGTAGTGCGCGTGGCTGTCGCCCGGTTGCTCCGCCACGAGAACGCCGATACCGCGCTTCTCCAGGGCGCGGAACGCGTCCTCGTCGGTCTCGTCATCACCAAGGTAGAACGGGAGCACGTCGGGCGACTCCAGATCGAGCGCCCGCAGCAGCCACATTACGGCCATGCCCTTGTCCCAGGCGATCCGAGGCCGCAGCTCGTAGACCTTCTTCCCGCCGGTGCGTCGCAGGTCGGGATGCCGGGCTGCGACTTCCTCCACGGCGTAGTCGATCGCGGGGAGGTCCTCGTCGGCCACCAGGCGATAGTGCATCGCGACGGCGTACTTCTTCCGCTCGATCAGGGCGCCCTCGATGTCCCCCACGCGCCGCTCGAGCCGGTCGGCAGCGTCCTGTAGGGCGGGCTGGTGCCTGGCCCCCTCCTCATGCTGCATGTCGAGCCCGTTCGGTCCCGCGATGTCGAAGCCGTGGCTCCCCGCGTAGATCAGCGAGTCGATCTGCACCAGGTTCTCCACGTCCCGCCGGTCCCGCCCGCTCACGATGGCGACGGTGCAGACCGCGGCGAGGTCGTGCAGCGTGGCGCGCATCTCGTCTGAGAGCACGGCGAGGTCGGGACGGGAGACGATCGGGGTGAGCGTGCCGTCGTAGTCGAGGAAAACGGCGAGCCGCTGGCCCGCCAGCTGGCGCCGGATGAGGTCGAGGCTGTCGAGCGCGGAGGGGATGGTCATCTGATGCCAATTGTCGGGGAGCGGACCATGGGTCGTCAAGGTGACGCGTCCGAGTCCCGGCTCCATATTTCGACCACACATGGCACGACGACCCGGGACGCTACCAGGCCGGATGGCCCGCTGGCTGCGGTACACACTGCGGCCGCCCGACGTGTGCTTCGTGCACCACCCGGACTACGCGCACGCCGCCGCCGGAGCGCTCATCGATCCCGCACGGACCGACAAGATCCTGGGCTTCCTCACCGACGAGCACATCATCCGGCGGGCCGACGTGAGCCGGCCCATCCCGGCGTCGCTGGAGAACATCCTCAGGGTGCACACACCGGAGTACGTGGAGTCGCTCTCCGACCCCGAGGTCGTGAGCGGCATCATGGGGATTCCCATGCCCGGGCGAGCGTCCCAGCAAGGGATCGACCTCATGCGGCTGATGGTCGGCGGCACCATCCAGGCGACCCGCATGGCGCTGCGCACGGGGAAGTCCGCGGTCCACCTGGGCGGCGGATTTCACCATGCCACCCCCGACGAGGGCATGGGATTCTGCGTGTTCAACGACGTAGCCATCGCGGTGGCGCGCCTGCGGGCGAAGGGGTTCGACGGGCCCGTGCTCATCGTGGACCTCGACCTGCACGACGGCAACGGCACGCGGGCCGCCTTCGCGGATGACGCCACGGTACACACCTTCTCGATCCACAACGTCCCGTGGGATGAGGCCGAGGCAGTCGCTTCGACCAGCATCGCTCTGGGGAGTGAGGTAACGGACGAGGTATTCCTCGAGACGCTGCGCCGTGAGCTCCCGCCGGTCGTCGAGCGGCACCGTCCGGGGCTCGTCGTCTACCTGGCGGGGGTGGACGGTGGAGTGAGGGATGCGCTGGGTGACTGGCGGCTCAGTGCGGAGGGAATGCTGGAGCGTGACCGGTTCGTGGTGAGTCAGGTGCGGCACGACGGGCAGACAATCCCGCTGGTGGTGGTGTTGGCAGGGGGGTACGGGGCGTCGGCCTGGCGGCACTCGGCGCGGTTCTTCAGCTGGCTCGTGAGCGGTGACGTTGTCGAGCCGCCGGACGCCGCGGAGATCCTAGTGCGGCAGTACCGCGAGATCTCGAAGCGGTGGGATGCGGAGGAGGCTGAGGCGCGCGACGAGAACGACTGGGGATTCGCCGAGGAGGATCTCTTCGGGCTGGTGACCCACGAGGACACCAGGTTCCTGGGGCAGTTCACCAGACACGCGCTGGAGCTTCAGCTGCAGCAGCTCGGCTTCCTCGATCATGTGCGCAGCCGAGGGTTCGGAAACCCGACCATCACACTCGACGCGCCGGCCGGTCTGGGTCAGACGCTGCGTATCTACGGCAATGCCGCGCACACCCAGTTGCTGATGGAGCTCAAGGCGAGGCGCAGCCGGAGTATGGTGCCCGGGTGTGAGGTCATCGAGATCGAATGGCTCCTGCTGCAGAACCCGCAGGGGGAGTTTCAGGAAGCACGGCCCCAACTTCCGGGCCAATCGCATCCCGGACTCGGCCTCATGCGGCACGTGGCAGCGTGGTTGGTCGTCGTGTGCGAACGACTGTCTCTCGACGGCATCGCGTTCGTACCCTCGCAGTACTACATGGCCGCGGTGGGACGGCGGCACCTCAAGTTCGTGGATCCCGAGCGCCAGGCGCGCTTCGAGGCGATCCGGGATGCGCTGGCGGGGGCAGAGCTGCCCGAGGCGAACCGCGCCGTGGACGGCGGATGGTTGGAGGACGCGACGACGGGTGAGATCGTGCGCTGGGAGCCCGCGGCCATGGTGGTAGCGGTGAGTGAGAAACTCAACGACCAACTGACGAGCCCCGCGCACCGCGACGCGGTACGGCGGGCGCGTCAGACCAACTGACGAGCCCCGCGCACCGCGACGCGGTACGGCGGGCGCGTCAGACTTACTCCTTCCGGTTGCGCGCGGAGCCGGTTCCCGACTAGGCCAACACCTCACGCACGAGCCGTTGCTGCTCGCCCTGGTGTGCTGCGGGGTATCCCTCGGCGGGGCTCGAGCGCTCGGGTCGCGAGACGTACCGGACCGACGGCCCGTCCTCGGTGAGCTCGATGAGCTGGGGCACGACCCACTTCCGCGCGCCCATGTTCATCGGCTCTTCCTGCA
>JBDGYO010000424.1:0-2617 GCA_039584015.1 Gemmatimonadota bacterium
TCTCTCGAGGAACTCAGAGCAGATCTGCGCCCCGGCAACGGCAGTCGCGATATCTACTGGGTTGATGCGAAGATCATCGATCGGTTGAGGCCGACCCGCTAATCGGGCAACGGGAGGGCACTCAACATGCACAATAGCAAAGTCACGCTTGGGTTCTTGATAGTCTGTCTTGGCACTTCGGGAGCTGCCTTTCCGCAGGAACCGTCCACGGTCAACAGGACGGCGATCAGCGCCAACAACGTCGCACGGCTCTCCGTGGTCGGCAGAGTCAGGTCGGGAGGCGCCGAGATCGCAGCGGCCTCCTTTTCCCCGGACGGGAATCTTCTCGCCACGGCGGACTACGGGGGGAGTGTGCGGCTCTGGCAAGTTGCCACGCTGGAGGAGCCATTCACCATCAAGTCCCCTGGCAACATGGTCTGGGGGGTGCGCTTCTCCCCCGACGGCTCCTGGCTGGCATACTGGGGGCTCGACGGGATCGTCCTCTGGGATCTGCGGTCGCAGGAGATCGCGCACATCATCGACACCCGGGGAAAGACCTTGACGATCGCGGCATTCACCCCCGATGGACAGTCGCTGGTCGCGGGTTACACGAACGGCACGGTCGAAGTCTGGGACACGGCACGCGCGACGAGGAGAGACTCCTGGCAACTGATGGCAGGCAGTGTTCTTTCGTTTGCCTACGCGCCGGGCGGCGAGCTTCTTGCCGTCGGAGGGGGCCATGGTGACCCCCGTATCCTCATCCTCGACTGGCGTACCGGGGTACAACGGCGCGCCCTGGTCGGCCAGGAGAATGACGTGCACGACATCGTCTTCTTACGCGATGGCAACAGTCTGGTCACTACGGGGCCCCGGCGAATCGTGCTTCTCTGGGATCTGGCGTCCGGGACCCCGGCTCCCGTATCCGCCGCCCCCGGCGGAAACGACTTTGCCGCCGAAGGCTCTCCGGACGGCTCGCTCATCGTGATCGCGGGCGCCGGCTCGATTCAGTTCCGGGATGCCGACAACATGCGGGTACTTCATTCCTTGGAGCACGACGGCAATGGGCAGATTCCCATTGCCATGTTCTCTCCCGACGGGACCCTGCTAGCGACTTCCGGGTCGAGACACGAGGTCGTTCTGTGGGCTGTGGTAGAAGCGCAAGAGGAAACTGGGGCTGGCTACGTCGGAACATGGGAATACGATGGTCCGCACGTGCATTTCACCTTCCTTCTCAGACCCGACGGCACTGGGCACCTTGCTGACGAAGTGCACACGTTCCCATTCACGTATTCGCTAGATGCAGGAAGCGATCCGGCCCGGCTGGATCTTGTCTACGATGTAGACATGGCCTTCGGTAGAATCTCTCACACGCTCGTCCGGCTCGAAAGAACTGATCGAGGCGACCTGTTGCACTGGGTCAGCAGGCATTCCGACAGCGGACCGCCAGAGTGGCCTGAAGCGAGCTCGAGGACGCCGTCGGGTGTCACCCGGATCACGTTTCACAGGGTTGTCAGTTGACATCCGCTATGCATGGTACAGCAACAACGGGAGGCGACTTTGACAGTGTACCCAGACATGATCACCGATCTGCCCGAAGCGGACATTCCCTTCGAGGGCGTACGGGGTTGGCTGATGCAGACTGAGACCCAGCAGCTCGTGTTCATGGACATCGATCCGATCGGTGAGGTGCCGGAGCACAGCCACGGGGCGCAGTTCGGAGTGGTGCTGGAGGGTGAAATGACCCTCACAGTCGGTGGAGAGAGCAAGCTGTACAAGAAGGGGGATACCTATACCATTCCAGCCGGTGTGCCCCATTCGGCGGTTTTTCACAGTCAGGTCAAGGTCGTCGACATGTTCGACGAAGAGGCGCGTTACAAGACGAAGTGACGTCCCCGTCGAGCCGCGACCTCGAGGGCGCCCGCGCTAGACCGCACGACTGTCACACTTCCCCGCCCCGGACGTCACAATCCGTCACATCTAATCGATACTTCTGCCCACCCTGGATGGGCCGTGCCAGCATCAAACGCCAGTGCCCACGCTGGGGATGCTGGCCTTCCGTCAAGGCCGCACCGGAGAGTGGCCGGAGCTCCGACGCACGGACCCGTGCAGCCCAGGGCGACGCCAGGCATCGAACATGCTCACTTGTCGCACGCAGGTAACCGTGCAGTTGGGACTGCAATCCTTGAGGGTCTGGAACGACTTCCGAATCCCCGCTGTGCCGTATTCCTCCAGGGGCACTGCCGGGTATCCGCGGCGCTGAGAGCACCAGTGCACCAGACCGTCCTCGCACACGTAGAGATAGCGCGCTCCCGCCCGGCAGTACCATCGGTCGGTGCTGCCCTCGATGAGTCGCTTCTGAAACAGCCAACAGTTGAGGGCGTGTAGGAACGTGTTGGATTCCCTTTGCACCTGGCGGTGCGCGTCACGCTGGCGATCGCTCAATGGACGCGAGACGCCGGTAGCGTCGTGGACGATTCCGACAGAATGCGAGAACCCCAGACTCGTGGCCCGCCTTGCGACGGCAACCACATCCTCCGCATTCGCTTCACTGGCACCCAGGACGGAGTTGACGTTCACCCTGAACACGGCACGATCTGCGAGCAGGCGCAGCTTGGGCTCCAGCAGTGCGAGACTCTTG
>JBDGYO010000425.1:0-2613 GCA_039584015.1 Gemmatimonadota bacterium
AATTACGAGAATTCTTCCGGCCCTCCTGGCCGTCGGGGTGACTGTCACGGGCTGTGAGCCCGCCAGCATCACCGACGCCAGGAACGAGCTGCGGGACGGACCGGCGCGGTTGCTACGGCTCAGCCTTCCGGTCGCCAGGGACACGTTCATTGTGGACTCCGTCCTCGCCGACTTCGTCGACGTCACGACGATCACCCTGTCCGACGGGCTGCTCGCCGTGGAGGTCACCGAAGGGAACTTCGGCCTCGAGGTGGGGAGCATCACGGGCGCGGTGTCCGGACCCCTCCCGGCCGTCAACTACTCGGTGCAGGACGGGGTCGAGTTCGTGGCCACGGACCTCAACCTGGGTGGGTTCGAGGACGCGGTGCGCGACGCCACCCTGAACACGGCATTCGCCGCGGTCACTGTCGTCAACCAGGCCGATGCCCCCGCGACGCTGACCGACTTCTTCGTCGGCGTCGTCCGCATCGACCCGGCCACCGGCAACATCGACAGCGTGGCCGGGCAGCCCGACTATCAGACGGACGGGACTGGCACCCCGATTCTCGCGCTGCTGGCCGATGGGGCCGGAAACACCTTTGCGGTTCCGCGCAGCGGTAGCGCGATCGACACGCTATTCGCTGCCGCGCTAGTGGATCGCCTGGTGGACATGCTGATCGACGGCGAGCGCGTCGCCCTCGTGGGAGCGGGCGACGTCACGGTGGGTGACGGCTCCAATGTGACGATTGGGGCTACCGACGAGCTCCTCGTCACGCTCCAGCCCGTTATCGGGTTCGACTTCACGCTGCCGCCCGCAGGGGTGAGCATCGACAGCAGCGTGGCGGAGAAGGGGCTCGGCCTGGACCCTGAGGACGCCGACGACATGGCGTCGCGCACCGACTCCGCGGTCGTGACGCTGGATTTCGAGAACGCCACTTCCCTCAGCGTCGAGGCGACGACCATCATCGTGGCCGACTCGCTCGCCGACGCCTTCGGGGCGCCGCCGCAGGACCAGGTGCCGCTCGACGTCGTCACCGTCTCGCCTGGACAGGTTGACGCCAACGGCCGCGTGACCCAGGCGACGAGTGAGGTCACCGGTTTGGTCCTGAACGGCGCCGAGGCCCGGGCCTTCATGGATGAGTGGTTCACTGCCGGGGTTCGGCTGCGGTTGCTGCCGCCGCCCGGTGGGCGGAGCGCCATCGGTGCGGGTGACTGGGTCGGCTTGAGCATCAGCGTGACGCTCTACGTGACGAACGGAGGCGGAACACCATGACGCGCCTGAGCATCGTACTGGCGGCGACTCTCGTTTTCGGGGGCGACCTGCTGGCGCAGGCCGTGCCGGAGGACGCCCAGGCGGCAAAGGTGCCCATGGCGTACCGCCGCACGCCGCAGTTGCGGGTGGACCCGTTCCGCCACGTGACGATCCCTCACTGGGGGCTCGTGATCTCTGGTGGTGGCCTGGTCGGGAACAACACGGTGACCATCGCCGACGCCCGGGCCATGTGGTACTTGATCGATAACGACGCGGAGCTCTACGGCGACGCCCTGGATCTCTTGTCGCAGGTTCCGGACGGTGAGGGGTTCCGCATGGATGCCGAGCTCGAGGGCGGGTTCTACTTGGGCGGACCGTTCGGCCGGCACTTCAGCCTCGGCATCTCCGCCAAGGCGCGCTCCTACGGGATCGGGAATATCGACGATGGTGCCGTGAGCCTGCTGCGCGACGGCAATGTGGACCAGCAGAACTTCGCCTTCGGGAACACCAAGGGCGTCGCGCTCGGCACCGAGGAGCTAGGCGGGCACGCCATCGTGCGACTCGGTCCCATCGCCAGCGAGGACGGAGTGCTCCTCACGCTAGGCGGGGGCGTCCGACTGGTGAAGCCCGTGTTCTACTACGCGGCGACCACGACCATTGACAGCCGCATGTACGTCGCAAGCGACAGCATGGCGGCCGATGTCAGGATCGACGCGCTGGCCTCGGTCGACGTTGACTTCATGGACATCTCGCTTGGCTCCGACATAGCGGCCGATTTCCTAGTGCGGCTCGAGTGGCCCACGTCTGGCATTGCGCTCGAGGCGATGTTCGCCAATATCGGCACGGTGACGGTGGAGAACCTCGAGCGGCAGACGAAGACGTCTCAGGTGGAATCCACTAACATCAAAGAGGTGCTCGATTCGCTGCGGACGGGCTTTGTCGTGCAGGATACGACCTCGGTCGAGCTCAAGCTGCCTCGCATCATCCGGTTCGCGGCGAGCGCCTGGGCCAACAACATCCTGCAGCTCGACGTCAGCGCTCGGCTCAAGACCACCGGCACGGTGTTCGAGTATCCCTTCGAGGGTGAGTTGGGCACGACCTGGCGGTTCATTCGCCAGCTGCCGCTGCGTGTGGGCCTGATCGTGGGTGGTGCGCAGGACATCGGGTTCAGCGGCGGGATCGGGCTGGAGACGCGGAACCTCTTCCTTACGGTGGCGGGTCGCACGGTGGGTGGTCTCCTCACCGAAGGCACGGGCGGCGCCGCACGGCTCGAGCTGGGGTTCTTCTTCTAGCGGCATCGACGAAGGTTCCACGCCCAGCGGTCGGTCGCGCGCGGCACGTTGCTGCGCCACCCCACTACCGGCCGCTGGGCGTTTTCACAT
>JBDGYO010000066.1:0-10239 GCA_039584015.1 Gemmatimonadota bacterium
GCGGATGCCGTCGGTCATCGCGACCTGGCGGCGCGGCATGATCCGGGTGGCAACGGTGAGGAACCCGTCGCGGTTGACGGTTTCCCCATCGAATCCCCAGGCGAAGGGCGGCACATACTTGGGAGGCTGCGGCCGGCCGAACACATTGGCGCCCGCGCCGACCACGGTACCCGTGTCGAGCAACGTGCCGATCGCCGTCTTGGCATGATCGCCAAACAGCGTGCCGACGTTGAGCCGTCCCGTCTCGATCCGCTCGCCGGCTACGCTCAGGTGGATGGAGCCGTACGTGTTCTTCAGGTTGGACGTGGTCGTTCCCGCGCCGAGGTTCACCCAGCGGCCGACCACCGAATGTCCCACGAAGCCGTCGTGGGCCTTGTTGGCATATCCCAAGAACACCGTGCTGTGGAGCTCGCCGCGCACCTTGCTGCGCAGGCCGATGCTGCAGCGCGTCACCTCGCCCCCAAACACCTCGCACCCGGGTCCGACGTACACCGGGCCCTCGAACCGCGTCCCACCCTTCACGTAGGTGTGTTGCTCCAGTACGACCGCGCCATGCCGCACGTCGAACACCACCCCGGGCTCGACGGCCGCGCCCAGGAGCACCACGTCGGTGGGATCGCCGATCACCACGCAGCCATCGGGCACCCGATCACCCGGTTCGTGCGTGAAGTCTGCGGCGTCGGCCACCAGTAGGTGTTCGAGGGCCGTAATGAGATCGTAGCTGCCGTGCAGCACCATCCCGTCCAGCTCGACCTCGGCGCCAAACTCGGCGCCGGGCTCCCAGCGCGCACCTTCGGGCACCCACCAGCCTACCGTCTCGCCGTCGTTGACCAGGCGTGACGGGTCGGCGGGAAGATCCGGCCCCACGCCGGACGGGGCGAAGTCGGAGCGCCCCACGACGGCCGGTCCCTCGACCGCCTCGACGGCCCGCACGGGGGGCACACCCTCCTCAGCGAACGCGTACAGGTGCTCGGGGCCGAAGATCCCGTTGGCCTCGGTTTTCGCCACGGCCTCCCAGCGCTCTCGAATGAGCCAGGCGCCCGCACGCAACTCGGCGACCGGGCGACAGTCCGCGAACGGGGACCAGGCGGCCGGGGCGTCAGGCTCGAGCAGGTAGAGACCGATCATGAGGGCACGTCTCGCACCGCGGGCGGCAACGACTCGAGCAGCGACTTGAGATGCGCCGACCGCTCGCGTGTGGTCACCAGCGTGACCCCATGGGCGCGCACCACCACCAGGTCCTGCACCCCGTCCGCCACCACCGGTCCGTCGTCGGCCCAGAGGATACAGCGCTCTGCGTCGCGCACCACTGTGTCACCGACCGTGACGTTGTCACCGGCGTCGGTCACCCGCACCCGCGCCAGCGCCGCCCACGTTCCCACGTCATCCCAGGGGAACATCCCGGGGACGACGGCGACGCGGCTGCTGCGCTCGAAGTGGGAGAGGTCGACCGCGATTGGCGTGACCGCACCGAAGAACCCCGTCACGTCGCCGTCGCCGAGACGCGCCAGGTGGGGTGCGATTTCGGGCGCCACCGCATCCGTCTCGGCAAAGAAGCGTCGTGCCGTCCAGGCGAACAGCCCGCTGTTCCACAGCGCCCCTTGTTCGATCAGGGCGGCGGCCCGCCCGCCATCGGGCTTCTCGATGAATCGAGCGACCTGTCGCGCATCGCCCTCGAGCGGCTCGCCAGGCTGGATGTATCCGTACCCCGTGTCGGGACGTGTGGGCACGATGCCCACCGTCACGAGCACGTCATGCTGCTCGGCCACCTCGAGCGCACGGGCTGCCGCCCTGCCGAACGCTTCGTCATCTCCCACGAACCAATCGGCGTGCAGCGAGAGCACCGCCGCGTCGGCGTCGCGCTCGCGCGCGACGGCCGTCGCCCACGTCAGGGCAGGGCCGGTCGATGCCGCCTGCGGCTCACCCAGCACGTTGCCGCTGGGAAGCTCGGGGAGCAGCGCTCTGGTCTCATCCACATATGCCGCACCCGTCACCACGAGGACGTGCTCGGGGGGAATCACCCCTCGGAGGCGCGCGACCGCCTCGACGAGCAGCGGCCGATCTCCGGCCAGCGAGATGAATTGCTTCGGCTTGGAGGGTGTCGACAGCGGCCAGAAGCGCGTGCCCGACCCGCCCGCCAACACGGTGGCCCACCGACTCATGAAGTGCTCCTCGCGAGCTTGTCGCCAGCGATGGAACGGGGAGCAGGACGACGCGTGGGCCGCCGCACTGCGGGTTACAGAAGTTCGGCGATGGCTGCGCGGTGCCGCTGCAGCTCGTAGAGGAGGCTGCCGACGTTCCTGCCTCCCTTGATGAACACGGTGAGAAGGGTCTCCGGCGTGATCTCGCTGACCAGCGCCAGACCTTGGTCGTACTCCACGATGCCCATGCCGAATCCGCCCCGGCCGGCCGCCGCACCGAGTCGGTTGCACGCCGCTACGACCGACGGAACCAGTGCCGCCAGCCCATCCGGATCGAGGCCATCGGCGATATGTGCATCGATCGTGAGGCCGTCACGACCCAGCACGATCACCGCGTCGACACCATCGCGCTGCCCCAACGTCTGCACCACGTCCCGAATGGTCGGCATGGCGGCCAAGCTAGGCGCGCTCTCAGGTGAAGTCAAGCGAACGTGACGGCTTGACCGACCCCCGAGTGCTCAGTAGAGTTCGACGATCTCCCATGACTCGTATATCGTTGTCGCGTATTTGGTTGGGCGCAGTGGCCGCGACGCTGCTCGGCAGCATCGCCGGCTGCGGCGAGGACATTGGCCTGCCGCCTCCAACCTTCGAGAACGTGGTCGACACGAGCACGTTTTACGCCCTCACCGGCACCGCGGTCTGGGACCCGAGCGCCATGGACGTGGTGCGCGGCATCCTGGTGCGGCTCGACCTCGGTGATTCGTTCGACTTCGCATTCGAGCTCGATGCGACGGGTAGGGGAGTGCTGCTGACGGCCACGATGCTCGGGAACCCCACCGAGGCGGGAATCGCCCCCCAATCCGTGCCGTTCGACTCCGTGCTCACGGCGCCGGAGGACGGGTACGTGATCGACAGCATCGTGCCCATCAGGGTGGGCGACGTGTTCGTTGCCCGTTCCCGGTTCACACAGGATGGCTGCCAGGTTGCCGCGCAGCTCCCGCGCTATGGGAAGTTCGAGGTGCTGGCCATCGATTCCCAGACACGCACCGTGGAGTTCAAGCAGTTGCTCAACGGCAACTGCGGATACCGCGACCTCCAGCCCGGCCTCCCCCTCAATTGATCCCGTGATCGACCTCCGCCTGCTCCGCGAGTCGCCCGACTCCATTCGGGCGGCGCTCGCGCGCCGGGGTGGCAGGACCGACGAGACACTGGACGAGGTATTGCGACTCGACGAGGAGCGGCGGGGCCTGCTGCAGCGCGCGGAGAAGCTCAAGGCGGAACGCAACCAGGCGTCGGAGGAGGTTGCCCGACGCAAGCGGGAGCAGATCGAGGCTGCGGAGCTGATCGCCCAGCTCAAGGGGGTGAGCGATGCGATCAAGCAGCTCGATCAGCAGGTGCGGGTGGTCGAAGAGAGCCTCGAGGAGCAGATGCTGCTGCTTCCCAACCCTCCGCTCCCCGAACTCCCCGACGGTGACGAATCGGCCAATGCGGTGGTGCGCAGCTGGGGAGAGCCCCGCTCGCTCGGGTTCCCCCCGAAGCCCCATTGGGAGCTGGGCGAGGCGCTGGGCATGCTCGATCTGCCGCGCGGCGCGAAGATCTCGGGCAGCGGGTTCCCGCTGTTCACCGGCATCGGCGCGAAGCTGGGCCGGGCCCTCGTGAACTTCATGATCGACCTGCACACCACCGAACACGACTACGTGGAGGTCGGTCCGCCGTATCTCGTGAACCGTGACGCCGCACGCGGCGCCGGACAAATCCCGGACCTCGAGCACAGCATGTACGTGACCGAGGACGGCCTGTACCTCATCCCCACGGCCGAAGTCCCGGTGACCAACCTGCACGCCGCCGAGATCCTGTCGGCCGACGCCCTGCCACGAGGTTACGTCGCCTACACTCCCTGTTTTCGCCGAGAGGCAGGCGCCCACGGGAAGGACACGCGCGGACTGATCCGCGTACACCAGTTCGACAAGGTCGAGTTGGTGCGGTTCTGCGAGCCGGAGGCGTCCCCCGCGGAGCACGAGAAGTTGCTGGGACACGCGGAGGCGGTGTTGCAGCGGCTCGAGATCCCCTACCGCGTGGTGCTGCTCGCCGCTGGCGATGTGGGGTTCGCAAGTGCCAAGACCTACGACCTGGAAGTGTGGGCCGCCGGAGTCGAGACCTGGCTCGAGGCGTCGAGCGCCTCCACCTGCACCGATTTCCAGGCACGCCGGGCAAGCATCCGATACCGACCGCGCCCGGACGCGAAGCCAGCATTCGTCCATACGCTCAACGCGTCCGGGGTGGCACTGCCGCGCACGATCATCGCGTTGCTGGAGAACAACCAGGAGGAGGATGGAAGCGTGCGCATCCCCGAAGCGCTGGTGCCGTACCTCGGCACCGAGCGCCTGACTCCCGGTGCACGCCCGTAGGATTGCAGCACAGCTCCGGCGCGCCGGGCCGGAGATCGTCCTCGCGCTGGTGGTGGTCGTCGTCGGGGTGTCGCTGTGGCAAGCGTGGGCGGTGGTGAACCACCTGCGCGTGGAGGCCCGCGAGGCCTCCCGTATCTACGCCCGCATCACGGCCGCGCTCGCGGATCCCACCCCGGGCGTCGATACCGAGACCCTGTTCGATCTCGTCTCCGAGATCACGGCGAGCGGCATCCCCCTGGTCGTCACCGACACCTTCGGTCAACCCACGGCGGTGGCGAACCTGCCCGTGGAGCTCACGCCGAACGACTCGCGTCTGGGGGAGTACATCCGCGAGCTCGACCAGGCGAACCCACCGATTGCCGTCCCGGGCATCGGACAGCTCCACTTCGGGGCGCACCCCGCCCAGCGCCGGCTCACCCGACTCACCTTCTTCCAACTGGGGCTCCTGGTCGCGGCAATCGCCGTCGGCATCTGGGCATACCGCAGCGCGGTGACGCGGGACCGTGATCGTCTGTGGGTCGCCATGGCCAGGGAGTCGGCGCATCAGCTCGGGACGCCGCTGATGAGCGCGGGCGCCTGGGTGGACCGCCTGGAGGACGGCGCCACGCCCTCACCGGAGATCGCCGATCACCTGCGCAACGACCTGGAGCGGTTGCACCGTGTAGCTCAACGGTTCGAGCGCATCGGGCGGCCCGCCCGCCGGGATCAGGTGGGTCTGGGAACGATGGCCGAACGCATCGCCGCGTACTTCGAGCCACGCCTGCCGCGCCACGCCCATTCCATCGCCATCGTGGTGGATGCGCCGGCGGCGGGACCCAGCATCACCGGCGATGCGGTGCTGGTGGAGTGGGCGATGGAGGCGCTCGTGCGCAATGGGGTCGATGCCCTGAGCGGTCGCGGTGGGACGATTCGGGTCACGGTCGAGGACAAGGGCGACCACGCCCGCATCCAGGTCGCCGACGACGGACCCGGCATACCACCCGAGGTTCGTGCCCATCTGTTCGAGCCGGGCGTGACGACCAAGTCCGGCGGGTGGGGGATCGGCCTCGCCCTCGCGCAGCGCATCGTGGAAGACGTGCATGGGGGACACATCGAGATTGCGCCCTCCACGACGGGAGCGGTGTTCGTGGCCGAGCTTCCCGTCGCCGCCGAGGGCGAGCGTAGTGACTGATGTCTCCCTGAATGCCGAGCAGCGACGGGCCGTCGAGTACCGGGACGGCCCGTTGTTGGTACTGGCCGGGGCCGGCTCGGGAAAGACCCGGGTGCTCACGACACGAGTGGCCCACCTGGTGAGCGCACACGGGGTCCGGCCGGAGCGCATCCTCGCCGTGACCTTCACCAACCGGGCGGCCGGGGAGATGCGGCGGCGCGTGGCGGCACTCCTGGGCCGCGAGCCCGCCGGTCTGTGGATCGGCACCTTCCACTCCCTTTGCGCCCGGCTGCTGCGCCGCGAGGCGCACCGCCTCGGGTTCACGCCCCAGTTCTCGATCTACGATGAGGACGACCGCCTCGCGCTGATCAAGCGTCTCTTGGAGCGCGGCGGGTTCGCGCCCCGCTCGTTCCCACCGCGCCACATTCTCTCGCTCATCTCGGCTTCGAAGAACCGGCTGGTCACGGCTGAGGAGATGGGCGCCGCCGCCGAGGACAAGGTGACGCGCGCGGCCGCCGAGATCTATCACGAGCTCGACAAGGCGCTGGCAGTCGCCAACGCCATGGACTTCGACAACCTGTTGCTGCATCCACTCACGCTGCTGCGTGAGCATCCCGACCGGCTCGCGTTCTACCAGCAACGGTTCGAGTCCGTGCTGGTGGACGAATTCCAGGACACGAACCGGGCCCAGTATCTCCTCGTGCGGCAACTCGCGGAGCAGCACCGCGACATCTGCGTGGTGGGGGATGACGACCAGTCGATCTACGCGTGGCGCGGCGCCGATGTACGCAACATGCTGGACTTCCGCGATGACTTCTCCAACGTGGAGCTGGTCCGCCTCGAGGAGAACTACCGCTCTACCCAGGTGATCCTGGACGCCGCCAACGGCGTCATCGCCGAGAACGAGCGGCGGCTCGGCAAGACCCTGTTCACGTCGCGGCAGGGCGGACACCCCGTGGTGCTGGTGGCTTCGGCCGACGAACGGGACGAGGCGGAATGGGTCGCTCGGGAGCTCCGCGAGAGCGTCGCGTCGGAGCACTTCGTGTACGGTGACATGGTCGTGCTGTACCGGACCAACGCACAGTCGCGAGCGTTCGAGGATGCGTTCCGCCGGGCGGCCATTCCGTACCGCGTGGTGGGGGCGGTGAGCTTCTATGCGAGGCGCGAGGTCCGGGACCTGCTGGCCTACCTGCGGCTGGTCACGAACCCCGCCGACGGCGAGGCCTTCCTTAGGGCCGTTCAGGTGCCGCGCCGCGGCCTCGGGCTCGGGAGCCTGCGTACCCTGCAGCAGTCCGCGACACAGTGGGGGAAACCCCTGCTCGCCACGGCGGGCATCGCCGACCGTGTGCTGGACCTCAGGCCACAGGCCAAGCAGGGCTTCCAGGAATTCGCGCAGCTCATCGAGAGCCTCCGCTCGCTGCTTCCCGACGCCAGTCCCGCCACGCTCCTCGAGGAGATCATCGCGCGCATCGAGTACGAAGCCCACCTGCAACGGGAGGGGTTTGAAGGAATCGAGCGGATGGAGAACGTGCGGGAGCTGGTGGCAGCCGCCGCAGAGTGGTCCGAGGAGAGCGACGAGACAGGCTCGGTCGTGGAGCAGTTCCTCCAGAGCACCGCCCTCACGTCCCCTGAAGGAGTGACCGACGGCGACGTGGAAGGCGTCACCCTGATGACCGTGCATACGGCCAAGGGACTCGAGTGGCCCGTGGTGCTCCTCGCCGGAATGGAGGATGGTCTCTTCCCACTGAGCCGGGCGCTCGATACCGCGGACGGCCTGGAGGAGGAGCGCCGCCTCGCTTACGTGGCGCTCACCCGCGCCCAGGATCGCGTGTACGTCACCTGGGCTCGCGCTCGCCGCCGAGGCGGGCAGCTGATGCCGGGCGCACCATCCCGCTTCCTCGACGCCCTCCCGACCGAGCTCGTGGAGGAGCGACGCACCAGCGGTGTGTTCGGGGGAGAGCTGTACCGCAAGCCGGCGTTCGCCTCCTGGTTCGCGATCGACGACGGCGACACCGCCGAGGAATCACAGGACACACCGCGCTACGTGAAAGGTGAGCGCGTGTTCCACCGCAAGTTCGGCTCCGGATCGATCCAGGGGCTGTCGGGGCAGGGACGGGACCTGAAGGTGACGATCCTGTTCGATGATGGGGAGGTGGGACAGAAGCAGCTACTGGTTGCCTACGCTGGGCTGGAGCGCGACTTCGAGGGCGCCTAACGCGTCAGCGCCGCTTCCCGTTGTCTCCTCCCCCCCGGTCCCACCACGGCCGCTGCGCGCTGGAAGTCTCCCAGAACGATAGACCGTAGTCGGGCAGGCCGAAGTGCTCGGCGGCAAGCCCGCTCAGCGTCTCGTAGTCACCCGGCATCCGGCTGCGGACCACATCCAGCCGCATGCGCTTGGCGAGGTTGAGCGACGCTTCGCCGGAGGGGTCGAGCTTCCGCACCATTCCCTCGCTCTCGCTCAGCAGCTCCATCACGAGCTGATACGAGATGCTCATGTGCCGGTCGACCATGTGGTCCGTGAGATCCCAACGGCTCTTCTGGGCGATGATCTGGAAGGCTCGCTGCCAACTCTGGGTCTCGGTCAGGCCCACCATGCCGCGGAACAGCCGGCGGCTGGTGCGCACGGAGAAGATGGTCGGCGCCAGGATGCGGTCGAGGTGCGCATCGGCACTGGTGTGATCCATCCGGATGACGTCCATCGCCGTGCGCGCGTACTGCTCCCCCAGGTGGGTCTCGAAGCGGCTCTCCCAGTACGAGTGTCCCAAAGCGATGGTCGAGGACGCGACCACGAGCTGGCCCGGCACGAAGTAGTTGTGTGCCACCGTATCCGCCGCCAAGTGGGACAGGTAGCCGAGGCCGAACACCCTGAGGGCGTCCGTCTCCGCGCGCTGGAAGATCTCCTGGCCCACGTGCCACGAGTGACAGTGCCGGCCCACGGGGGCGTACTTCTTCGCGATCGACGTGTCCGCAGCGATGTTGCCGTACAGGAAGTCGTAGGGAAAAGCCCGCAGCAGATCGGCGATCGCCGTGGGGAGGTGTGCCAAGTTGGCGAGGACGGATTCACCCAGGAAGATGTGGGTGCCGGGGGTCCAAGCGTGAGCGAGGCTGGGCCACAGGACAAGCCCCGCGACGGCCAGGGCCGCCGCGAGCATGTAACGGCGTACGCTCACCCGCTAGCGGCCTCGGCGGAGAAAGGCGCGCTTCATGGCGCGGAACACGCTCGCCCCACGCCGCGTGGTGCGCAGCGCGGCAGCGACGTCCAGCGCCGTTTCCTCGATCTCGTACTGCAGCACGTCTACCAGCGCGTCCAGATCCTGCAAGCGTTCCTCCGTGCGGCCTATCAGCTGCTCCAGGCGATCCCGCAGCTCGTGTGATGCGCCGATGAACCCGTCCGCCTCCTTGCGAACGGAGGCGACGACCCCGGAGGCGTCATCGACCATCGAGCGTACGGACTGGAGCACCGGCCGCGCGTCGCGCTCGAGCGATTCGGCGACCCGCTCCAGCACGGCCCGTAGACCCGACATGTGGCGGATCGCGGCCAGCGCTGCCGCGCCCACCGCCAGAGCCACTACGGCGATGACGGCGGTGGAAATGGCCGTGACGACTTCGGCCCAGCTCATGGGCTCTCCCTCCTCTGCCTTGGCTCAGCTCAAGCTAACGCGCATCACGCGGACTCGCTCGGGAGCTCGTCCGCCAGCCCGATGACGCGGGAGACCGGGACCGTGAACACGATGCCGGTCCCGGGACCCTCCAGCTCCCCCATCAGCCCCTGCAGCATGTCGATCGCTGCCTGCAGCTTCTCGGGAGAGTCGATCACCGAGAAGATCATCGTATTGTGGGGGCGCGAGCGCTCCATCAGCGATTGGAGGCGCGCGACCACGGGCACCCCGTGCGTCACGAGGCGGCCCATCCCCTCGCTGTTCACGACCGTGGCGCCGGTAATACCCAGCTCCAGGAAGCCCGAGAGGATCTCGTCGAGCCTCTCTTCCCGGTTTATCACGCAGACGAGGAGTTCCATGACGGTCGTCGATCCTCTGGGAAAGGACGAATCGGGAGCGAACGCGTCGCGAACCACCGTGACGCAACGCCCAAGATAATCCAGAGCGCTCGTTCGGTGTCAAGCGATCCGCTTGCGCGTCGCATGGGGGAACCGTATGGTACGCCGCACAATGTCCGAGTGCTTCCGTGTCACCGGCGGAGCGCCGCTCAGCGGAACGGTGCGACCGTCAGGCAACAAGAACGCGGCGCTGCCCATCATCGCCGCGACGCTGCTCGCCGAGGGCCCCAGCGACCTATCCAACGTCCCGCGCATTCGCGACGTCGAGTGGCTGCTACGGCTCGCCGCCGACCTCGGCGTGGAGTCCAGCTGGACCGGAGAGCACGAGCTGCGGATCGACCCGTCGAATATCAAGGCCAAGCGCCTCGACCCCGACCTGTGCGCGGGAATCCGCGCCTCCATCCTCCTCGCCGGCCCCCTGCTGGCACGTCTAGGGGAGGTGACGTTGCCCCCGCCCGGTGGCGACGTGATCGGGCGGCGCCG
>JBDGYO010000426.1:0-2598 GCA_039584015.1 Gemmatimonadota bacterium
CCGTTGGCGTCGCTCAGTTGAATCTGCGGATCGACAGCGCCCGAAGCGTTGTACGCCTGCTGCAGCGTGGTGGCGCTTGGCGTCGCCGTGACTTTCAGGTCCACCTCGTTGGTGTTGTCGGTGATCTCGATCGAGTCGTCGCTGCTGGTGAGCGTCTTGAACTTCCAGGGGCGCCCATTCGGCCCTACGGAGTCGTCGTATAGCTCAACGCCCGACCCGACATTCTCCGGGCTGGGGATGTCGAGGTTGACCTCGTCCCCGACCGTGGTGACTACCATGTTGGGGTGGACGCTCTGGATCGTGCGGAAGTTGAGCGTGACGCCGGTCTTGTCCTTGTAGGACTGGCCAGGACCGCTGCCGACATTCGCGCCGACGTTGGCTTCGCCGCCGCCACCACCGCCCCCGAAGGGTATGAAAATGATCCTGGCCATATCTACCCAGCCTTCTTCCTTTTTGGCACAGGCTTCTTGCGAGCCTTGAGCTCTTTTTGGACCGCCTTCGCTACCGCCGGTATGCGGGTCGCCCCGCACAGACCGATGAGAGCGGCCTCTGAGATGTTGTCGGTCGCCTTGTAGCCAAACATTGCCTCGAAGTAGCGCTTCGCTGTCTCCTTCAGCTCCACGCTCGTCTTCGGTCGTCGTTGGCCGAACATCAGGTCGCGCCAGTCGTTGACGAGGATGCGTTCGACGACGGGGAGCTCGGCTGCCAGGAGCTCCGCCTGCCACAGGCCCCAGCCCTCGCCCATGCCCAGGATGGTTTTGTAGTTCCATCGCTGGTCCATCGCGATGTCCCAGCCGCCCTTGGGGTTCTTCACCTTCCGGGTGCGTGGCGGATCCCAGGTCTCCGCCACCACCACGGGAATGAGCTCGTAGGTCTCCGCGATGTCGAGAAGGGACTCGACGCACTGGCGCCTGTCCTCCTGCGTCTTCACCTCCATGGCCTCGCTCAGGGCGTAACCGCCCTTGAAGGGCTCATCCCCGTCAAAACCGTAGTCGGGGATGAGGATCGCCGCACCGCTCGTCCCCTTGGCGGGGTCGAGACCGAGCACAGCGATTTCAAGAGCCTCTTCCATTACGCGTTGCGAAGCTCGTGGGGAAGGATGGCGTCGATGGTGAGCAGGAAGCGAGCTACCTCGTTGTACTTGGCCGCGCTGGCCTGAAGCACGACGCCGTGGTCTCCGTCACGGGAGACGAAGGGCTTGGCCTCCCAGTAGGCGGCGTTGAGGGGCGCCATCGAGATGCCCAGGGTTTCGATGGCGATGGCCTTACCGAACCGGGTGAAGAGATGGATGGCGAGCGGCTCGGTGCCGAGCTCGACCTCCATCACCCAGCGGGTGGCGTTGTTCGCGCCCTTCTTGCTCGAGGGGGCGCCGTTGACGGACACGCGTCCGAGCAGTTCGCGGACAGTGGACGGCAGAGACACGGGAGCAGCAGCGGCAGGCGCGGGCGCAGGAGTTCCTGCGCTGCGCGCTTCGCCGTTCGTTCCGTTGGTCTTCGTTGTTTCTTCCATGGTGCTTTCTCCGTTTGTTGTGGTTGTCAGCGGCTTGAGCTTAGCCGCGGTGATCAGTTGGTGGCTGAGTGCGAGAAGTCGACGACGAGCTGGAAGCCCTGAAGTTCAGAAATCTCTTTGCCGGTCGTAGGGAAGATGTTGCCCCTGATCTTCAGGTAGCCGTTGGCCCCCGCGTTCGCGATGGCCCCGCTCTCTTCTTCTTTTTTTGCTGTGACCGCAGACACGTAGGCGTCGTCATCGAAAGGTCCAGCCATCATGGCTCCCAAATCCTCCATTGGCTCCGATGCCGAAAGCAGCGCGTTGAGGGCAGGGTTGAAGTGGATGATGGGGGAGAAGAGCGTGGGGTCAATGGTGAGGTTTTTCGGGAGATCCTCGGACTGAGGATCTGCGAGACCTTGCAGACCGCTGGGGATCTGCACAAACACCTCGATCTCGGGATCACCATCGTCGAGGTCGTCAACAGGCACGAAGAACAACACCGTCTTCATGTTGCCCTTGCGGCCCGTGCCGCCGGGGACGATCTTGTAGTTTCCGCCATCATCAAAGCTGCTGAGCGGGATGTACGAGGCGGTCCCGGTCAAATACCGAACGTGCGGCTTGAACACGCCGTCGATCTTGGTTTGAACGATGTTGTCGAAGCCCACGAGGGGCGAGAATACGAGCTTGTCTGTGTCGGCCATTGTTCGTTCCTTTCAGGTGGAACAGGTTGGGGTTAGTTCTGCGCGCTGTGCTCCGGATTCAGTAGCCCTGGGGCAGGAACGTCCCGCCTTCGCTCTCACGGACGAGCTCGCGGAACTCGGGAGGCGTCACACCTGTGATGATGGTCGTCGAGCCACGCACGGAGCTCGCGTTTCCGAGAGGCTCACCGGTCTGGTAGCGGCGAACAAGACCGCCCGGCTCCACGTAGACCATGGGGATCCACTTCTTGGAGTTGCGCCCCTTGCAGTTGGCCCCGAAGCCGGAGCAGATGTACGCCTGCTTCCCCTGCGCGTTGGCGAGGTACTGGGCGCTCTTGACGGCCTGAAGGTATGTCTGCGGCAACGTCGGCCAGTGCTGCTCCGCGGCCGGAGGGAAGGGAGTCCTGGCGAC
>JBDGYO010000067.1:0-10441 GCA_039584015.1 Gemmatimonadota bacterium
TGCAGGCGCGTGGGGTTCGCGAGCCTGGCCTTTGCCTCGCTGTGGGCGTTCGGCCTCTTCCTGGCCAACACCGCGACGCGCTTCATCGACACGCCGATGCTCGTCGCCAACCGCCCGTGGCCCATGCCGGGGAGCGCGATCGCCGCCACGGGGATCGTCCTGTCCGTTGCGATGATGTTCGTGGCCGCGCGGCTGCACAATCGGCCCAACCTGCTGCTCGACCTGGGCCTTGGATTCGAGGTCGTGACGGCGTTCCTGATCGGCTTGCTCCAGATGTGGTACGGCTCCGTGGAGGCCAACGGGTTGTCGTGGATCGCGATCGTCATTCTGGTCTATCCGAGCATCGCGCCCAACCGTCCCGGCAAGATCCTCTTTGCATCGCTGCTCGCGGCGTCGATGGATCCGTTGGGCCTCGCCATTGCCAAGCTGCGTGGTGTCGAAATCACGTACTTCACGGCCCTGCTCGCGGTCCTACCGGCCAAGATCATCCACGGCCTGGGCCGCCAGGTGCGCAAAGCCAAGGAGCTGGGGGCGTACAAGCTGGGCGATCCGATCGGCAAGGGCGGCATGGGCGAGGTGCTGCACGCAGAGCACAGCCTGCTGGCCCGGCCCGCGGCGATCAAGATCATCCGACCCGAGCTCCTGGGTGCCGGTGCGGCAGCGGCGCAGCACGTGGCCGTGGAGCGGTTCAAGCGGGAGGCACGCGCGGCGGCGTCGCTGCGCTCACCTCACACCATCGACCTGTACGATTTCGGCGTGGCGGAGGACGGGACGTTCTACTACGTGATGGAACTGCTCGACGGGGTGGGACTCGAGGACCTGGTGGACCGGTTCGGGCCGCTGCCGCCCGAGCGAGCCGTGCATCTCGTGCAACAGGCGTGCGATTCACTGGCGGAGGCCCACGCGCGCGGCCTCATCCATCGGGACATCAAGCCGTCCAACATCCACACCGCTCGGCTGGGACTGCGGGTCGATTTCGTGAAGGTGCTCGATTTCGGCCTGGTGAAAGCCGAGCAGAGCCGTGAGCAGACGATGCTCACCCAGCCCCATATGACGACCGGGACCCCCGCCTTCATGGCACCGGAGCTCGCGTTGGGGGAGCCGGACATCGACGGCCGCGTCGACATCTACGCCTTGGGGGCCGTGCTCTACTGGCTGCTTACGGGGCAGCTGGTGTTCGCCGCCGATACCCCCATCAAGATGATGCACCGGCACATCTCCGATACGCCGGAGCCACCCTCGACCCGCACCGAGCTGGAGGTGCCGCTGGAGCTGGACGAGCTGGTCCTGGCGTGCCTGGCCAAGGACCCCGACGACCGACCGGCCACCGCCGGGGACCTGGGCCGTAGGTTGGCCGAGTTGCGGTTCGAAGAGCCGTGGACTGAAGAGCGGGCGATGCGCTGGTGGGAGACGCACCTGCCGGAGCCGTACGCGCCCGCGAAGTGCGACAAGGGAGAGTTGGCGCCCGCCATGGCAAGTGAGTGACCACGCGGGCCACAGAACAAGGGATTAACGACGAAAGGACGAAGGGCATGCAGGCCAGGATACTCCGCCGCACGCTGACCCTCACCGTGATCCTGTTGGCGCTGACCGCGTCAGCAAGCACGGCGCAGCAGCCTCCGAGAACCCTCACCGACGTCAGCACGGCCTTCGAGGCGCTGGTACGGGAGATCTCTCCATCGGTGGTGCAGATCTTTGCCACGGCGGTCGCACCAGTGGGGGGCGACCCGCGAGCGCCGTCGGCGGTCCTGGCGCAACAGCGGCGCGGTGGCTCCGGTGTGATCGTCGCCCCCGACGGCTATATCGTCACCAACAACCACGTGGTGGAAGGTGCGCGCCGCATCTACGTCGTGCTGGCGGAGCCCGCCTCCGATCAGGTGCCGGGACAGTCGCTCGTCAAGCCCGTCGGCCGGCGTGTGATGGCTGAGATCGTGGGGACGGACCTGGAGACCGACCTGGCGGTGCTCAAGATCGAGGAGACGGGTCTTCCCTACCTCGAGTTCGAGGACTCCGACGAGATCCACCCGGGACACATGGTGCTCGCCTTCGGCAGCCCCTTTGGGTTGAGCTCGACCGTCACGTTGGGGGTCGTGAGCGCCGTGGGTCGCCAGCTCCAGCAGGACGCGCCCATGGTCTACATCCAGACCGACGCGCCCATCAACCCCGGCAACAGCGGCGGGCCGCTGGTCGACACCGACGGACGACTCGTGGGGATCAACACCATGATCCTGTCACAGTCCGGCGGCAGCGTGGGCATCGGGTTCGCTGCCCCGAGCAACATCGTGAGGGCGGTGTACGAGCAGATCCAGGCGCACGGCCGGGTGCGCCGCGGCATGATCGGCGCCAACACGCAGACCATCACGCCGACGATGGCGGCGGGCCTGCGACTCACTCGCAACTGGGGGGTGGTCGTGAGCGACGTCTACCCGGGCAGCCCAGCCGCCCGGGCCGGACTCCAAGTCGGGGACATCATCGAGTCGCTCGACGCGAAGCCGATAGAGAATGCGCGGCAGTTCGACGTCAACGTATACGGCAAGGCCCCCGGATCCATGGTGACCCTGAACGTGAAGCGAGCGCTCGGGCAGGAAGTCATTCGCGTCTCCGTGACGGAGCGCGCCAACGACCCCGGGCGGTTCGCCGACCTCGTCGACGACGAGCGCAACCTCGTGGCGACCCTCGGCCTGCTCGCGGTGGAGATGAACGACCAGATCGCAGCCCTGATGCCGTGGCTCAGGGAGCGCGCCGGAATCGTGGTGGCGGCCCAGGCGTATGGCGTCGTGGGTGTCCCGAGCGGGCTCAAGCCGGCCGACGTCATCCTCTCCGTGAACGGCCAGGCCGTCATGACACTGGGACAGCTCAACCGTCTCCTCGGTGGGATGGACCCTGGTGATCCGGTCGTGCTGCACGTCGACCGGCAGGGCCAGCGTGTCTTCCTGGTGTTCGAGATGGAGTAGGCGACTCCTCGTGCGGCGCGGGTGGCTGGGATTCCCTAGAGTTCGCGCGTCCGGTCCGCTGCTGGCCGCGCTGGCGCTCATCGCGCCGGCGCGGCCCTTTGCCTTGCGCGCGCAGGAGCCGGCAGCGGTCGACAGCGCCCCGACCCTGACCGCGGGCTCCGGTGACAGCTACTGGGGCCCCATCGCTCCTGGGACCGACTCGACTACAGCCACCCTCACCAGCCGGCCGATGCCGGTGTGGGAGGGGATCATCTACTGGCCGTACCGGGTCGTCACCTACCCCATCAAGTTGATCGGGATGGGGATCGGGGCGAGCATCGCGTACGTGGACGAGCACCGCATCCTCGCGTTCCTGTTTCGCCCGCCCGGTGTGCTCCGAATCGAGCCCGACATCACCGCCGGCGGGCTCTCGGGCTTCGGTGGAGGACTCGCCGTGCGGCACACCGCCTTCCTCGGCGAGGGCAACGAGCTCAAGGCCAGAGTGTACGCCACGGTCAACGGAGACCAGAAGTTCACGCTCGGGCTCAAGTTCCCAGTCGCAGCCGTGGGGGAGCTCCAACTCGGCGCCGGGTTCCGGGACCGGGCGAACGCGCGGTACTTCGGTCTCGGGCCCGAGACCCACTTGTTCGACCTGTCCTACTACCGGCAGAAGATGTCGTGGGTGGGGAGCACCTACGGGCACAACCTCACGGGCGACCTCAACGTCGCAGGCGGCATCATCTTCACCGGCGTCAGCGCCGGGGAGCCGGGCGGCGACTTCCGTCCGTCGATCACCGAACGCTACGGCGACGACCTGCCGTTCGGCTTCGGCTTCCGGTCGGAGGGCTTCACGATCGGGCTCGGTCTGGTTCACGAGGACGCGCCGTTGGACGGCCGCCCGATGCGGGGCGGCGTGCGCCGCGCCATCGTGACCTACTTCCACGGCACCAGCGAGGACGACACCCGTTACTGGCAGTACCGTGGCGAGCTACAGCAGTTCATCCCGCTTTGGTTCCCATATCACACGCTGGCACTGCGAGGGTTCGTGTCGTGGATGGACCCGGTGGGCGACCGGGAGATCCCGTTCCAGCGTCTCATGTTCAACGATGACCCCGACCTGCTGCGCGGCTTCAACGACTTCCGCTGGCGCGACCGGGGAATGGCGGTGCTCTCAGCCGAATACCGCTGGCCGTTGTGGGCGTATCAGTACCCCCGCGGGAGCGGCATGGACCTCTACTTCCTGGCCGACGTGGGACAGGTCTTTGCCGAATTCAGCCAGATCACTGCGGACAACCTCACATTTTCATACGGCATTGGGGTTCGGCTCCTGAGCAGCCGGGGCTTTATCCTGCGCGTGGAGTGGTCGCACAGCAACGAAGGATCGGTGTTTCGGCTCCGTACCGATCAGATCTTCCAGTATACCCGAGCACTGTTCAGTGGACGCGATCCGATTCCGGCACGCTAACGGGCGTGCCACGGCCGTCGCGCTCTGCGCGCTGACGGGACTGGCGGTCACGGCAGGTGAGCCGCCGCTGCGGGACGCGCCCGTGGTGTGGCACGAGAACGACCGGCAGGACGTACCGGCGCCGGCGCCGCGGGACCCCAACAAAGTGCGCTCCTCGGTGGACGCGACGTTCTTCCGACCGTTGGGCCGCATCTTCCACCCCGGGCGCATCGTGCGTGGTATCGGATCCGCCTTCGGAGGCGACCACGTCCCCCCAGCGGCCAACCTCAACGCGCTGGACGAGACTCCCAACTCGTCGTGGTTCACCAACCGCATCGGTCTCTTCCCGATGACTCCAGAGGAGGCCGCACGCGGCCCGATCACAGGGACCGGCCCCGACACGAGCACCACGTGGACCGTGGTGGACGCTAAGACCGAGGGGGTGACACCCGGATTCACGATCGAGGACGCACACGGCGACCGGTATCTCATCAAGTTCGATCCGCCGGGCTACCTGGGGATGACCGTGACGGCGGGCGTGATCTCGGGCCGGCTGTTCCACTCGGCGGGCTACAACGTCCCCGAGGATGTGGCCGTCACGTTCCGGCGGGACCACGTCAGGGTGGGAGAAGGGGTGGATTTCACGACCCGCGAAGGCGAAGAACGCACTCTCACCACGGCCGACCTGGACAGCATTCTAGGCAGCGTGCAGCGGCTCGAGGACGGCCGCTGGCTCGCATTGGCCAGCAGGTTTCTCGGTGGTGAATGGATGGGTCCCTTCGACTGGCAAGGGCGCCGCAAGGATGACCCCAACGACCACATCAACCACCAGGACCGGCGCGAGATCCGGGGGCTCAGAATCTTCTCCGCGTGGCTTTGTCACATGGACACCAAGCAGGGCAACACGCTTGACATGTACGTGGAGGAGAATGGCCGGCGCTTCGTGCGCCACTACCTGATCGACTTTGCGAGCACCCTCGGCGTGGGTGCCCTGGGCCCCTTTCCCATGGGCTGCTTCGAGTACTCCTTCGACTTCGCGGCCAGCCTCGGTCGGGCCATCACGCTCGGTGTGCGGCAAGACAACTGGCGCCAGGTCGAGCGGCCCGAGGGCCTCGATGAGGTCGGCTACTTCGAGAGCGAATACTTCAACCCCAAGGCCTTCAAGCCGCTGGAGCCGAACAGCGCGTTCGCCAACCTCACGGATCGCGACGGATACTGGGCAGCGAAGATCATCTCGGCCTTCACCGACGAGCACCTCGAGGCGGTCGTGGCCGAGGGAGGGTACCAAAGCCCCGAGGCAGGCGGATACGTGCGCCGCATGCTCAGCGAGCGGCGCGATGTCATCTCCCGGTTCTTCTTCGACCGCATCCCGCCGCTCGACTACTTTGCGTATGAGCGGGGCGTGCTGCGGTTCCGCGACCTCGGGCTGGAGCGGGCGGTGTACGCCGCCGACTCGACCCGCTTCCGCTTCCGCCTTGCCACCGTCACGGCCGCGAGGGAGCGCGCCGCGCGCACCGACTGGATCCCGCTTGCAGCGCCGCGCATCGACGTCGTCACCGCTGGGGAGTCCGTAGCGTCAGGGGAATCACACCCATTCTGGGCCATCGAGCTCCAGGTCCACCGGGGCGAGGATTGGAGCTCCTCGGTCACGGTGTACGTGGCCCGGGCCAGCGGCCGGGTCGTCGCGCTGGATCGCTAGCCGTCGGAGCAGGGCGGCGGATCACCCACTCAGCGCCTGGGTGGGGTGGGCGCCTCAACGGGAGGCGTGACCTCGGGCACGTTCGTACGCCACCACCGCGCCGCACTCTCATGTGTCCACGGCTCTCCCACATCGAGCCTGGCTAGCTCTCCGGCGAGCTGCTGCGCATTCGAGGGGCGTAGTCGCCGATCCTTGGCCAGGCAGGCGAGCACCAACTCGTCGAGCTGGGGGGTGATATCGAATTCACTGACCGACGACGGCGGGACCGGGGTGCCTTCGATGTGCCGAACCATCATGCGCATCGGCGTTTCGGCCTCGAACACCAGATGGCCGGTGAGCAGCCAGTACGCCACGCAGCCCAGCGCGTAGATGTCCACCCGCCAGTCCGGGTGATCGTTCATGGCGAGCTCGGGGGCCATGAAGGCCGGCGTCCCGGTCGTGAGGCCCGGGGCGGTGAGCTTGGTTTGGTCGGGCGCCACTTCGGGTGCGGACTTCACGAGGCCGAAGTCCGTCACCTTGACGAAGTCGGCCTCCAGCCCGAACCAGCAGGCGTACAGGTTGCCCGGCTTCACATCACGGTGTATGAGCCCCGCGCCGTGCGCCTCGGCCAGGGAGTGACACGCCTGCCCGAGAAGGTGCACCACGCGCGCGGGGCGTAGTGGGCCGAATCGATCGACCAGCGTCTCCAGGTCCAACCCACGCAGCAACTCCATCACGTAGTAGAGATCCCGCTCCTTCGTGACCCCGAAGTCGTACACCGCCACGGTGTGCGGCGAGTTGAGGCTCGCGGTGGCCTCCGCCTCCCGCTTGAAGCGCCGCAGGAGCGTCTCCGCCGATTCGCCACCGCGCTGGCCGAGCGCCCCCCGACGGATCACCTTGACCGCAGCGGGCCGGCGCAGCATGCGGTGTCGCGCGCTGTACACTTCCCCCATCCCACCACTGCCAAGTCGCTCGCCGAGCTGATAGGCGCCCAGCTCTCGCGCGTCTCTCACCTGCCCCCCCAACCGCATGATGATGCGCGCCGGCACCACGGCTAGGAACGCGCAGATGTAGTTCGGCAGGTACGTCCAGAGGATGACGGGCGCCGAGGGAACGGGCACACCCCGTGCGCTCGTTATCGCAATACCGAGGGGGTCCATCGAAGCCGCTACCAGCGCGGCGGCGAGCGTTTTCCCCGGCGTGTGCGGCACGATCATCGGGTGCACCAAGACCAGGACGCAGATCCAGGAGAGTCCCTGGACGTTCGGCGTCCACTGGTTCACGAACCCGATGGCAAAGGCCAGCAGGACCTCGTACATGAGGCCCAGATCCAGCGACCATTGGCAGTCGCACGCGTGCCACCGGGTGTAGGCGAACAGGGCCAGGGACACGGCGATGACCGCGAGCGCCACGGGATTCCCCGGCCAGGGCCAGGCGTCGTCGAGTGGGGCGCCTGGCGAGAGCGCGGGGCCGACGACGTTGTTCATGAAGAGGGAGAACGCCCAGAGACCTGCCCACACGAGGGCAGCGAGCCCCAGCCGGCGCGACGCTGCCTCGAGCAGGTCGGGCGGAAGCTGGCCGGTGGATTGCGCCGGGACCTCACCCGACGGCGCGCCGACGAGTTGCTCTGGGCTCATGAACCTCCCGTGTCTCCATAGAGTATCACGGCGGGGCGCGGCGGGGAAACGGGCCCGGCTTGCATCCCCACGGACGAGGCGTATTGTCGTGGAATCATCCCTCCCGCGAAGCCGGCGAAACCCACAGCGACGGGAATCTGAACCGTGAACGGCATATCGCGATCGAGCCCCATGGACCGGCTCCTGCGCCTCTTCACCGAGGTGCGCGGTGGGGAGAGCGGCAACGTGCTGCTCCTCACCTTCAACGTCTTCCTCCTCCTGACCGCATACTCCGTGCTGAAGGTCGTGCGCGAGGCCCTGATCCTCGGAGGCGCCACGGCCGAGGTGAAGAGCTACACCGCCGCCGCACAGGTGTTATTGCTGGCGGGACTCGTGCCGCTGTACGGCGCTGTTGCGGCGCGGGTGCCGCGGCGCCGGCTGATCAATTGGGTGACCGCCTTCTTCGTGGCCTGCTTGGTGGTGTTCTACATCGTAGCGCAGGCCGGCGTGTCCGGCTTCGCGCTCGGCGTCGCCTTCTTCATCTGGGTCGGAATCTTCAATGTCATGGTGATCGCTCAGTTCTGGGCGTTCGCCAACGACGTGTACACGACGGACGAGGGGAAGCGGCTGTTCCCCATCGTGGGCTTCGGAGCCTCGTTTGGGGGAGTGGTCGGTGCCTACCTGCCAACTGTCCTCAGTGGGATCGGCATCTACCAGCTGTTCATCCTCTCCGCGGCACTGCTCATCATCGCGGCGCTGGTCACCAACGTCGTGGACGCGCGGGAGCGGCGGCGCACCGAGGCCCACCTTCCCGATCCGTTTACGACCGGTACGATGCCCGCCGCCACGGGGCAGTTCCGGGCCGCCACCGGTGAGTTCAAGGTCCCGGCCCAGGAGTACCAGCACGAGAGCGGCGTCTTCAAGGCACCGGAGCCCGAGAAGGAAGCGCCACCCGAGCCGACCGTCGAGGAGCCGGAGTCGGAGGGTGGTGCGTTCCAACTCGTGTTCCGCAGCCGCTACCTGCTGATGGTCGCGTTCCTGATCCTGTTGTTGAATTGGGTCAACACCAACGGCGAGTACATCTTGGGGCGCACGGTAGAAGCGCTGACCGAGGAGGCCGTGGCGGCCCAGGGCGGCGGCGAGGCGGAAATCCAGGCCGCCATCGCGGGGTTCTATTCCAAGTACCAGACAGTTGTCAACATCCTGGCATTGCTGATCCAGGCTTTCATGGTCTCCCGGATCATCAAGTACGCTGGCGTAGCGCGCGCCCTGCTCTTCCTGCCGGTGATCGCACTGATGGGGTATGCGGTGATTGCCGTGGTCCCGATCCTCGGGGTGATCCGCTGGATCAAGACGGCGGAGAACTCCACGGACTACTCGCTCAACAACACAGTACGGCATGCGCTGTTCTTGCCCACCACCCGGGAGGAGAAGTACAAGGCCAAGCAGGTCATCGATTCCTTCTTCTGGCGCACGGGGGACGTACTGTCCGCGGCTGTCGTGGCCGTGGGCGCCCAGCTGCTGATGTTGAGCACGGGACAGTTCGCGCTGGTGAACGTCGTGCTCATCCTGGCCTGGCTCGTGTTGGCCGTATTGATCGGCCGGCGCTACGACCGGCTGGCAGCCGCCACGCAATAGGGGCAGGCGCCATGAGCAAGCGGCCCCCAGCGACGCGTCGTCGCCGGGGGCCGGTTTGTACCCGTCGTCGGACCCGCGCCGCTACTCTTCCTCCGGCTCCCCCTGGGCCTTGCGTCCCTGCTCCCTGAGCTTCTTCATTTGCTCCAAGTTCATGACGATCGACTGATTCGACTGTAGCAGGTCGGACAGGATCTCGTCGGTGCGGCGGGACTCCCGCTGCGCGACCGTTCGCGTGTCCTCGAGGAACGGCCATAGCGCGGCACGAATGGTCTCCGGCAGCGCCGTCTCCAGATACTCCAGGGCCGTACCCCGAAGCATGGCATCGTCGGTATGCAGCCCACGGAAGGCGACCTTCAGCGGCTGACGCGGCAGCACAAGCGAGAGCACGGTGAACACGTGCTCCAGGCTCCGCGAGGCGCGCTCGCGCAGCACTTCGTCGACCACCGGCGACCACTCCTCGTCCTCCATGCTGTCCAGCAACCGGTGACTCTGCCACACGCCCTTGTCTACCAGGACCTCGCGCACCACCGCCGCAAACGTCCGTTCGCGGTCGACGGCGAGCGCCGGCTTGAGTTCCAGCAGGTGACTGAGCGCGCGGCCGCAGCGGTAACGCACCTCGAACCGCTGGTCCTCTAGACCCCAGAAGAGGCCATCTACCACCCGTGGCGTGGGGGATGCCGCGAGCACCAGCGGCAGGCGACGCCGTACGGCGAATTCTTCGTCGCGGTCCAACAGGCGATCGACGAGCTGCCCCGCCGACTCCGCGGCAACACTCCGCAGCGCCGTCATCGCCTCGCTCACGACCTCGTCCCAGGCGAGGAGCGGAACCGCGTGCGGCACGAGCGCCGGTGTGAGCGGACCCGATGTGAGGGCCGCCCGCACCCGTGCCGCATCCCGTGAGCGCAAGTCCCGAATGCGCCGCATCACTGGGTCCAGCGGCGGCTCTGATGCCGTGACCCGGCTCAGGGGCGAGGCGGCCGCGGCCTCCCGCTCCATCTCGTCGGTCGGCGGCGCTCGCTCGAAGTGGGTCAGTCCCAGCGTTCCGACGCTCTGCAGCATGGCGGTGCGCGTGGTGGCATCCTGCACCTCATCGAGGTCGAGCTCGACGGCCCTGGACAGCAGGCTGCGCTCG
>JBDGYO010000427.1:0-2577 GCA_039584015.1 Gemmatimonadota bacterium
CAGCGAGGCGGTGGGCCGCGCCTGGCGAAGGTCTGGTCGCGCATCGCGGCGACCAACAACGTCGAGTTCGAGCCGGCCGTGGGCAACATGCTGCGCGCCTGGCTCCGTTTGGACTCCGGCGCCAAGAAAATCGCGGCGGAACCGCGAGTTGCGGCGCGACTGCCCGCGGATCTGCGTCCGGGGGGGACTGCAGGATCTGTGGCGGCGCAGCCGGAAAAGGTGGGCAACGCCATCGCGGTGTTGCGAGGGCTTGGTATTGATATCAAGCGTGATACTAAGTACAGCGCAGATGTGCGAGATGCTTGGGTTTTTGCATCCCGTGCCCATGGTCTGGACGCCAAAATCATTCCGGCTGAACAAGACCCCGTGTACACGGTCATGGTGGATCCCGACACCTACGCGGCGCTGCGTGTGAAGTCACGTCAGACCGGACATAAGCCGGTGTCGATGGCGCAGGTGCGTGCGGCGCTCGCGGGCAAGAGCCCAGCCAAGAAGGCGGCCGCCCCGCGGCAGCCCGTCACGCGGCCAACCGCCGCGAGCAAGCCTGGGATGCAGAAGGTCAGCGTCGGGGCCGTGCAGGACATCTTGCTGTCCTTGAAGGTGGGCATCGGCGCGGCAGGTCGCGACGGTCTGTGGGGGTCCAATACGCAGAACGGCTGGGTGAGCGCCGCGGGCGCGCGCGGCCTCGACCCGACCATCAATCGGGCGGCACCGAAGGAGGCGTGGGTGATGCCCGCGACCTTCGCAGCACTCGCGGCCGCGGCGGCTGCGCCCAAGAAGATCGTGGGCGAACCGGAAGCGCCGGTCGAGCCTCCTGCGCCGGCGCCTGCACCAGGCGAACCGGCTGGGAACATGACGGCGCCGCTCTCCGTGGCGGACATCCAGCTGTCGATCCTGATTCCGCTCGGTTGGAGCAAGAAGGGTCGCGACGACGGCAAGTGGGGACCGAAGACGCAGGGTGCCTGGGCGGACTCGGCGAAGCGGCGCGGCCTCGATCCGTGGACCATGAGCAAGACGGGTGCGCAGACGGTCATCGTGCGGCCCGCTACCTACGCGAAGCTGTCCGCAGATGCGGCGAAGAAGGCCGCTCCCGCGCCCGCGCCCGCGCCCAAGAAGAAGGCACCCGCGCCGTCCGGGAAGCCGACGGCGCCGAGCAAGACAGGTCTGCAGAAGGTCACGGTCGGAGCGGTGCAGGACATCCTGCTCGCGCTCAAGGTGTCGGTCGGCAAGAGCGGTCGTGACGGTGAATGGGGCCCCGACACGCAGAAGGGCTGGGTGTCGGCAGCGGCGAAGCGCAAGCTCGACCCGACCATCGACCGCGCGGGTCCCAACGATGCCTGGGTCGCCCCGGAGACGTTCCGCAAGCTCGGCGTCGAAGCGGGTCTTGTCGAGCCTGAGCCGAAGCCAAGCAAGGAAGAGCCGGTACCGCCGGCGCCCGCTCCCGGGCCTGCACCGAAGCCGGCCGCGCCAGCCCCAGACAAGCCCGCGGATGTGGTGGTCGTCGAACCGGCGCAGATCGGCAATGTGTTCAGGAACTGCGCGGTCGCAATTCCGGGCAACGTCGACGGCTTCAAGGCGGCCTGGGCAAAGCTCACCGCACAGGAGCACGCACCCGGCGCCAAGCGCGTCCCGGGAGACGCTTACCTGAACCCCGTCACGGGCGGCGTAGAGGTGAGCAAGACGACGTTCGACTTGCTCAGCGACCGTTGCACGAAGCGCGCAGCCTCACGCGAGCTCATCGCAATGGCGACGGTGACCGTCCCCGTGAAGCTGCTGCAGCAAGCACTGCAGCAGTTCAAGGAGTTCGGGACGCTGAAGGTCTCGGGCACGTGGAACATCGCGACCGAGACGGGCTTCATCAAGTACATCGTCAATCAGCCCAAGGCGGTACAGATCTGGGAGAAGGCACTCCCGCGTCTACTCGGCTCTGAGAAGAAGTCCGTCCGCGTCACGCCCGCGCAGGCGGAGCTCATCGGCAAGCTGGCGAAGCAGCAACAGCAGCGCAAGAAGGCCAAGAAGCAGTCGGCGAAGCTGCTCAACTTCTTGGACGCCACCAAGCCCGCGCTCCTCGCGTTGCTGAACGACACCGATCTGCTGGACGCAGTGATCCCAGCGGCGGCGACGTTCGCGCAGCTGAAGCCCATCTACGCGCAGATGGTGCTCGCACAGAGCAAGAGTGCGAACACGGAAATGCTACCGGGCGAAAAGCCGGGCACGGTGCGCGTCCACAAGGACAGCGTGAAGCTGCTCGAGGCCGCGGGTAAGGGCGCCGTGCCGGCTTTCATCGCGCCGGTGTTGCAGCGCTCCACCGTTCGCGTGTCGGCGTTGCTTATCGGACAGGCAATGTCTCGGGTGCGAGAGCTGCAGCAAGAAGGCAAGGCTTCCGGACTCGGACCCGGCGGAACGCTCCCCGCGTGGAAGAGCGCTGCGCAGTTCGCTCGCCAGTGGCAGGCTCCGTACACATCCTTCCTCGAGCGCGCGGTGGGCACAATGCTCTACCCCGACCCGAAGCAGCAAGCGGTGCTGACGGACAAGATCTTCGCGACCACCATCGAGTCGTTGCGCAGCAAGGCTGCC
>JBDGYO010000428.1:0-2575 GCA_039584015.1 Gemmatimonadota bacterium
CACATCCTCCGCGCCGGAGATGCTCAACGCGATCCGCGTATTGTAATCGTACCCCGCCTCTTTTCGTAGTCTCTGGACCCGATTCACCACTTCACGGGCCAGACCCTCCCGGCGTAGCTCCTCGCTCACCACCGGATCCAGCGCCACCACGAGCGGCCCCTCGCTCTGGACCAGCCACTCCGTGACCACCTCCCGCTCCACCACCACGTCCTCCGGACGGTATTCCCAAGTGCGCCCGTCCACTGTGACGGAGACCGCACTCCCCGCTTCCAGCTGTTGGAGCTGCTCTACGGTGAGCTGCCGGGTCGCCTGGGCCGCCAGGGGAGTGTCCTTGCCGTACACCTTGCCCAGGTCGCGAAAGCTGGGCTTCGGCTTGAGCCGCACAAGCTCCTCGTCCGAGGCCACTACGTCGACCTGCTTGACATTCACCTCACCCGCCAGCACGTCCATGAAGGCCGTGAACGCCTCGCCCCGCAGCCGCTCGGGCGCCGCGACACGGAGCCGCGCCAGCGGCTGGCGCACCCGCAGACCTGCCTGCTCGCGGGCCGCCCGCGCGAGGGAGGCCAGGCGTCGGACCGCCTCCATCTGGGCGTCGAGGCCAGGATCGTGGTGTCCGCGGTCTCCCGGAAACCGGGCGAGGTGCACCGAGGATCCCTCAAGCCGCCGGTGAATTGCGTCGCTCGTGAACGGGGCGGCCGGGGCCAGCAGCTGGCTCACCGTCACCAGCGCCTCGTACAGCGTCGCGAGGGCCGCAGGGTCCGCCTGGCCCCCGGGCGCCCAGAACCGGCCGCGGTTCACGCGCACGTACCAGTTGGAGAGCTCGTGGTCGCAGAAGTCGATGAGCGTCCGTACCGCGCCGGTCACATCATAGGCCGCGAGAGCGGCATTCACGGCCTGGGCCACCGCATCCAGGCGGCTTACCATCCAGCGATCCACTAGCGGGCGCTCGCTCACCGGAGGCGCCTGCTCGGGCTTCCAGTCCTCCGCGTAGAGGGCGAAGAATCCGTACGTGTTGCGCAGCCGGTTGAGGAATCCGACCGCGACTTCACGGATCGCGTCGGGGTCGAATCGCTTGGGCAGCCCCACCTGGCTGGATGCCAACAAGTAGAGGCGCACGGCGTCGGCGCCGAACTCCGCCACCGCCTCCCACGGGTCTGCGGCGTTGCCGAGGCGCTTCGACATCTTGCGTCCGTCGGCATCGAGCACGATCCCGTTCACGAGACAGTGGTGGTACGCCGGGCTATCGGAGACGCCCGCCGCGATCGCCAGCAGCGAGTAGAACCAGCCCCGGGTCTGGTCGAGTCCCTCGCAGATGAAATCGGCGGGGAAGTGCTGCTCGAACTCCCGCTCGTTCTCGAACGGGTAGTGCCACTGCGCGTACGGCATCGCTCCGGAGTCGAACCAGGCGTCGATCACTTGGGGGATCCGACGCATCGTGCCACCGCAGCTCTTCTCCCCACAGCCGAACGCGTACTCGTCGATGAACGGCTTGTGCGGATCGAAATTCTCGGGCAGTGACCCGCCCCAAAGTCGCTCGAGCTCCTCGTAGGATCCGACCACGACACGGTGCGCCGCGTCCCGATCGCAGATCCACACTGGCAGCGGCGTGCCCCAGTACCGGTCGCGTGACAGCGCCCAGTCCACATTGTTCTCGAGCCACTCGCCGAAGCGGCCCTCCCCCACCTCGGGAGGATACCAGGCCACGTCGTGGTTGATCGCGATCATGCGATCGCGATAGGCCGTGGTGCGCACGAACCACGACTCGCGCGCGTAGTAGATGAGCGGCGAGTCACAGCGCCAGCAGAAGGGATAGCTGTGCTCGTAGCCTTCGGGTTGATAGCGCCCGAGCACCTTTCCCTCCTGCACGAGCCGATCGGCGATCACGGGATTGGCCTCGAACACGGTCTTGTCGTTGATCGCAGCCCATGTGGTACCGCTGAACCGTCCCTCGGCATCGACGGGGTTGACGAACGGCAGTCCGTCGCGCTGCCCCGCGGCATAGTCATCGGCACCGAACGCCGGCGCCAGATGGACGAGACCGGTGCCTTCCTCGTTCGTCACGAAGTCGCCCGCCACCACGCGGAAGCCCTGGTCGTCGTCCACCGGGACCGCGTCCAGCAGCTGCTCGTATCGGCGGCCCACGAGGTCGCGCCCCATGAACTCAGCGACGCGGGGAAACGTGGCGAGCGGCTGGCCGCCGGTGGCACCGGGAACCACCGCCGTCTCGGCGATGACCTTCTCGGCGATGATGCGGCGGCCGTCCACGTCGTGCTCTACGTAGCGGAAGTCGGGGTGTACGGCCACGCCCACGTTGGACGGCAGCGTCCACGGCGTGGTGGTCCACACCAGGAGATACCGGTCCTCGTCTCCCACGAGCCGGAACAGCACGTAGATGGACGGACTGCGGTGGGTCGCGTATCCCTGGGCCAGCTCGTGACTCGAGAGCGCCGTTCCGCAACGTGGACAGTAGGGCAGCACCTTGTGCCCCTGATACAACAGGTCGCGCTCGTGCAGCTGCTTGAGCAGCCACCACACGCTCTCGATGTACTCGTTGGTGTAGGTGACGTACGGCCGC
>JBDGYO010000429.1:0-2566 GCA_039584015.1 Gemmatimonadota bacterium
TCATCATCTTGATGTCGCCCCCGCCCATCGCCTCCTTGCCGAACGCCTTCTCACCACCCCACGCCACGGCATAGAGCAGCACGAATCCGGTCGCGGCTCCGAGCAGGGCGATGAGAAACCCGTCCAGGCCACCGCGCCAGGACAGCGCCAGCCCGGTGACCAGGCCACCCCAGGTGTACTCGTCGGGGATGAGATAGGTGCGCGCGTCCGTCATGGCGATCCCGAGCAGAAGCGTGCCGAAGACCGCCGCCGTGAGCGCCCCGAGGCCCAGTCCGTAGTGCCACGCCGATGCCGCCCACACAATCGCCGTGGCGGCCTCCACCAGCGGGTACTGGATTGAGATACCCGCCTTGCATTGGCGGCACCGTCCCCGCAGCAGCAACCAAGACAGGATCGGAACGTTGTCGTACCACGCCACGCCGGCGCCGCACTTGGGGCAGTGCGACGGGGGCCGCAGGAGCGACTCGTCCTTGGGGAGCCGCAGGATGCACACGTTGAGAAAGCTCCCCACCATGGCGCCGAGGAGCGCGGCCATCGCGATGACGAGAACGTCACTTGGCACGTTGTACCTCGTAGAGGAGGATGCCGGCGGCCACGGCCACATTGAGCGACTCGACACCGCGGGCGAGGGGGATGGCGACTTGCTGCTGCGCCAGCGAGCGCACGAAGGGACGCACGCCAGCGCCCTCGTTGCCCACCACCACGGCCGGTCGCTCCGGCGGTGTCAGCCGCTCGAGCGGCGCCCCATCCGTGGCCGCGGCCCAGAGCGTCACGCCGTGCTCGCTCACCCACTTCGCGAGCTCACCGTCCTGTGCCGGCGCGGCCGGGAGCCGGAAGCTCGCCCCCATCGCCGCACGCATCACCTTGGGGTTGGCCAGGTCGGCCGTTCCCGGAAGCAGGATGGCCCCGGGCGAACCCAGGGCATGGGCGGTCCGTAGCAGCGTTCCGACATTCCCCGGGTCCTGGACGCCGTCCACCACCAGCAGCGGATGTCCCTCCGCTGGATGGACGTCGGCCAGCATCCAGCGTGGCGGGTCGATGACGGCGAGGATCCCCTGCGGCGTGTCGGTGTCGGCCAGGCGGTCCAGCTCCCTCTCCGGAATCTCCTCGATCGGCACCGCGTGGCTGGCCAGGTCTGCGAGCAACGCCGCCCCACGTGGCGCGTCGCGCAGCGTCCTGGACGCGAGAACCCCACGGAACGGCACGCCGGCGGCCAGCGCCTCTTCCACCAGGCGCACGCCCTCGGCCACGGCGAGCCCGCGCCGCTTGCGGGCCTTGCGCCGTTGTAGATTGCGGACCTCTGTGACCAGATTGGATGCCATGGGTATCGTGAGGTTCAATGTTACCGCCGGGGCCGCTGGCGCCAAGCGGCCGGCATGCAGATAGCCCTCACCGTCGCGGGCTCGGACTCGGGCGGCGGTGCCGGAGTTCAGGCCGACCTCAAGACGTTCCACCAGTTCCGCGTCTTCGGCACGAGTGTGATCGTGGCGATCACCGCGCAGAACACACGTGGGGTGAGCGGCGTGCACGCGATCCCGCTGGACATGGTGGAGCGCCAGCTCGCCGCCGTCGCCGACGACCTCTTCCCCGCCGCCGTGAAGACCGGCATGCTGGCAACCCGGGAGTTGGTCGCGTTGGTCGCCGAGGCGATTGCACGGCACGCGTTTCCCAACTACGTGCTCGACCCGGTGATGGTGGCGACTTCCGGGGACCGCCTGCTCGACGCCGACGCCGAGCGCTCGATGGCGGAGTTGCTGGTGCCCCTGGCGACGTTGGTCACGCCAAACCTCGCCGAGGCGAAGATTCTGGTGCAGCGCGATGTGGAGACTCCGGACGAGATGGAGCGGGCCGGGCACGATCTGGTGCGAATGGGCGCGGCGGCGGCCCTGGTCAAAGGTGGGCACCTCTCCGGTGAGGAGGTCGTGGACGTACTCGTCACCCGTGACGGTGTGAGCCGCTACCGTCACCCGAAGATTGCCACCACGTCGACGCACGGCACCGGCTGCACCCTGTCCTCCGCGGTGACGGCCGGGCTCGCCCTGGGACACTCTCTGGAGCAGGCCGTGGGCAACGCGCTGGGCTTCGTGCACGCTGCCCTGGCCACCGCGCCGGGCCTGGGCGGGGGCCACGGCCCGCTCAACCACTTCGCGCCCGTCCCTCGGGAGGAGAGTCGGCCCTGACCCGCCAAGCCTCACCGTCGAGCCGCTACCCGGCCCCGGCCCGGGCGCGTGGCGTGTTCTGCAACCGCACGCTCAACCTGCGGTCGATCCGGGCCGTGGGCTACGACATGGACTACACCCTCGTCCACTACCGGATCGAGGAGTGGGAGCGCCGCGCGTACGAGCACCTCAAGCAGAAGCTGCTGGCCCTCGGCTGGCCGGTCGACGAGCTGGAGTTCGACCCGCACCTCATCGTGCGGGGACTGATTCTCGACCTCGAGCACGGCAACATCCTGAAGGCGAACCGGTTCGGGTACGTGAAGCGCGCGTATCACGGCACCGCGCAGATGGCGTTCGACGATCAGCGGGCGATCTACGGGCGGGAGCTAGTGGATCTCGGCACCGAC
>JBDGYO010000430.1:0-4007 GCA_039584015.1 Gemmatimonadota bacterium
GCGGCTCATGCAGGTCAGCGCGACCGACTCCGCCGCGGCGCTCCTGGCCTGGGCACACGAGGCGGCGGCGCACCAGGTGGCCGCCCTTGCCCTGCCGGTGGGCGAGGCGGCGATCGCGGGCGACGCGGTGGCTCGCACACTGGTGGAGCAGGCCGCGCGCGACCTCGCACTCCACGTGGCGGCACTGGTGGGGCGGTTCCCGCCGGACGAGACGGTGCAGGTGGCGCTCGCGGGCGGGTTGGTGCAACCGGGCTCGCCGGTGCGGGACGCGCTCGTGGGATTACTAACGCAGGACCCGTCGCGCGTGGACCTGTGCGACGACGAGGTAGACCCGCCTCTGGGAGCGCTCAGAATCGCGGCGCGGGTGGCTGGGTAGGACCCCGGCCTCGCGTTGCGCCTAGGGAGCTTCCACCGGCTTCCCGACCACCCTGACGAACCCGTAGATCCCCGCGCAGCCCACCACGATCATCGCCGCAGCCGCCCACATCGCCGAGGCAAACGCGACACCCACGATCACGCTCACCACGGCCGAGACGACCGCCACCAGCAGCGCGTAAGGCAGCTGCGTGCGCACGTGGTCCACGTGGTCGCAGCTCGAGGCCATCGAGCTCAGCACCGTCGTGTCGGAGATCGGCGAGCAGTGATCGCCGAAGAGGGAGCCGGCCAGCACCGACGCGATCCCACCCAGGAAGGCACCCGTCGCGGCACCGCCCTCCAAGCCGCCACCCATGGCTACGGAGAGCGGAATGACCAGGGGAATGAGGATCGCCATCGTGGCCCACGACGTGCCGGTGGCAAACGCCACCAAGGCCGAGACCACGAACACCGAAGCGGGAAGCAGGGCCAGCGGGAGGCGCTCCGACAACACGCTCGACAGGAACGACGCCGTGGAGAGCGAGCTGGTAACCTCACCCAGTGACCAGGCCAGCACCAGGATGATCATGGCCACCATCATCGCCCTCATCCCCCCCACCGCGGCCAAGACGGACTGCGAGAGTGTGAGGATGCGCTGCGAAGTGGCCATCGCGACGGCCACCGTGCAGCCCAGGAGCGCGCCCCACAGCAGCGCGGCGAAGGCGTCGGTGTTGTCGAGCACGTAGCGTGACGAAGCCTGGAATCCGGTGACGTCGGCATCCCCCAGCCCGCGCGTGCCGGTCCATAGCAACGCCCCCAGGACGGTCGCCACGACGACCGCCACCGGAATGACTCCGTTCCACCACCGCCGGGGCGCGCCCTCGGGAGGCGTCCCCAGTTCCCCCTCCATGTCGGCGGCGAGCTGCGCGCCGGGCCGGTGCACGCCATCACCCGACACCGTGCGGCGCTCCGCCGCCAGCATCGGGCCGAAGTCGCGCTTGGAGAGGATGAATAGCGCGACGGCGAAGATGGCCAGGATGGGGTAGAACAGGTACGGGATCGACATGAGGAAGACCCCGAACGCCGAGGTGGCCGCCATCTGCTCGGCAGCCGCGCCCGTCACCACCCCCTGCTCCACCGCCAACCGCATCCCGTCGTCGATCAGGCTGATCTCGTAGCCCACCCAGGTAGACACGAACACGATGGCCGACACGGGGGCCGCAGTGGAGTCCACGATGTACGCCAGCTTCTCGCGCGACACCAGCCGTTTGTCGGTGAGCGGCCGCATCGTGTTTCCCACCAGGAGCGTGTTGGCGTAGTCGTCGAAGAAGATCGCCAGGCCGGCCAACCAGGTAGCGAGCTGGGCGCGGCGGCGCGAGGTCGCCAGCGGCGTGACCGCCTCCACGATCGCCTGCGTCCCACCCATCCGCGTCATCACCCCCACCATGCCACCCAACAGGAGCGAGAAGACCACGATGGAGGCGTGGTCGGTGTCGGCCAGGGCCGGCATGACGTACCGGTCGATGGTCATGAAGAAGGCGGCGAACGGGTTGTAGCCGGCGAGGAACACGCACCCCAGCCAGATCCCCAGGAAGAGACTGCTCACCACCTCGTGGAAGATGAGCGCCAAGGCGATCGCCATGAGCGGCGGCAGGATGCTGAACCATGCCGGAAGGAAGGGGGCGGCAAGCTCCTCGTGGTGCCCGCCCACCGTGAGCACCAGGGGAAGCGCCGCACGCTCCTCTACCACGATGTCCCGGAATGCGACGTTGCCGACCGGCGGGAGCGACGCCTCGGCCAGCACCCGCCCGTCGGCCGTGCGCAGTACGACCGGAAGGGTCTCGAGGGAGGTGGGGGTCGAGACCCGTACCGTGAAGCCGATCCCCTTGAGGATCGCGCTCGGCATGTCGACCTCGACCTCCTGCGCCCGCAGCGCCGGAGCGCCGAGAGCGGTGATGAGCACAGCCAGCCACACTACTCGCCGCGAACGCATGCAGTGCACGTGCACTCTCCCTTCGCTACGGTTCGACGTTCCGTTGCGCTCGTGTCCCGCCGGTCCGGCTCGGGTTACAGCGTGATGGGGATGACGACGTGACCGCTCACGGGCCGCCCATCGGTGGTGCGCGCCGGGTTGAACTGGAACTGGAACATCTGGTCCAGAAACTTGCGGCGGTACCCGGCATCGTCGATGGGCGGATCGACCTCCACCCGACTCGGGCCGGTCCGCCGGAACAATGATGAATCGCGGCTCGGGAGGAAAGGCCGCGCCGCCCCCGCCACCCGCGCCCGGGCCGGTGCCGGCACCCACACCAGCTCCCTGCCCACTGCCGATCCCCCCACCGGTGCCGCTGCCGACCCCGCGGCCCGCCCCGCGCTCCCCGATCTCCACCACCGGGCGGGTGATGGTCGTGAGGCTCAGGCTGGGCGTCTCGGGGGAAACGGTCTCGAGGTCGGGCTGCGGCAGGGCGAGTTGGACACTGGGAACGTCCTCCTCCTGCGGCGCCTGGGGCGCTGCGCTCTGATCGGCCGCGAGGGAGGACAGCTCCACGAACCGCACGACCGTGCGGTTGCCACCCCCACCACCACCCGCAGCGCCCAGGCTACCGAGACTCCGGAACGCCTGGCGCGAGGTCGCAGCACCGAGGACCAGCGCGAGCACGAGACCGCCATGCACCAGAGCCGAGACCGCCACTCCGGAGCCAAAGCGCTCCCGCGTTCGCGGCAGCCGCACCGAGGGCACCCGCCGTGCGCGGCTCATGACCCAGTATACACCACGGGCGCGACGGCCGTTCGGTTACACAGCCCCCGCGCCCGGTAGTCGTCCTGTGGACGACGAACGTCGCCGCTAGTCCGTGCGGTCGGGCTCCGGTGGCGTGAAACCCACCACCTGCACGCCCGCCCCGCGGGCGATGTCCATCGCGTCCACGACCTCCTGGTAGCGCCGATTGCCCGCCGATCTCACGAACAGAATCTTCGCCGGCCGGTTGTCGTAGATCTCGTGGAAGTGCGCATCGAGCGTCGCGTATTCCACGGTCGCTCCGTTGATCTCATAGCTGCCGTCGGCCTTGAGGTCCAGCACGATGTTGTTGCTGGGTCCGGACGGCTGCTGCTGCCGGTTCCGGATATCGGGCGGCACTTGCACGTCCATCGCCTTGCGCGACAACGGCACCTGCATCATGAAGATGATCAGCAGCACCAGCAGGATGTCGATCATCGGCACGACGTTCGGCTCGTGGGTGGGCTGCGCGCCGCCCTCGGGGAGTTTGAGTGCCATGGCTCGTTAGCCCCCCCCGCCGCCGAGAATGCCGCCGCGGCCTTCTCGCTTCTGGTCCATAACGGCCGCGAGCACGCGCACACCGGCCGCTCGAGCGGTCTCGATCGCATGGGAGACGTGCGAGAACTCGAGCGATTGGTCCGCCCGGAAGTAGAGGATCTTGTCCTTGGTGCGGAACTCGAAGACCTGCCGAAGCACGTCCTCCAACTGATCGAAAGGCACCACACCGATCTCCCCGGTGCCGGGATCGAGGTAGAAGGTGCCCTCCCTGTCGATCCCCAGCACCACGTCCTCCGGCTCGTCGGGGCGTGCGTCGATGTTCTTGCCCATCGGCATCTCGGCCTGGAAGCCGGACGAGATCACGGGTGTCACGATCATG
>JBDGYO010000431.1:0-2558 GCA_039584015.1 Gemmatimonadota bacterium
GATGTCCATGGCGGAGAGATCGGTGTGCTGGAGCAGCGCCCTGGCCGCCGCCAGCGCGTAGTTGCCGCCGCTCCCGATCGCGAGGATCCCGTCGTCGGGCTCGATCAGCTCGCCGCTGCCGCTCAGTAGGTAGGCGTGCTCCGCATTCGCGACGGCGAGCAGCGCCTCCAGGCGCCGCAGCACCCGGTCGCTGCGCCAATCCTTGGCCAGCTCGACTGCCGCACGGGAGAGGTTACCCGGGAAACGCTCGAGCTTCTCTTCGAACTTCTCGAACAGGGTGAACGCGTCGGCCGCGGCGCCTGCGAACCCGGCCAGCACCTTCCCCCCGGCGAGTTCCCGCACCTTGTTGGCGTGCGCCTTCATGACGGTATCGCCGACCGTCACCTGTCCGTCCCCGCCCATCGCCACCTTCCCGTCCCGGTGGACGCACAGGATCGTCGTGGCGCGAAATGGTGTCGTCTGCATCATGCCCTCGGATGAGCTTTCTGATACACCCGCTTCAGCCGCTCCACACTCGTATGAGTATACACCTGGGTCGTGCTGAGGGAGGCATGCCCCAGCAGCTCCTGGACCGCGCGTAGGTCCGCGCCCGCGTCCAACAGGTGCGTCGCGAAGCTGTGGCGCAGGGTATGCACCTTGAGACCCGCGCGGCCGTCCAGCTGGCGCAGAAAGCGCTGCACGACCTGTTGGATCCCGCGTGGCGAGAGCCGGCTGCCCCGCTGCGACAGGAACACGGCCCGGCGATCGCCACGGCCGCGCGCCAGGCCGGCGAGGAAGTCGTCCCGCGCGCCGTAGTACGAACGCAGGGCGCGCGACGCGAATCCGCCCAACGGTACGATGCGCTCCTTGCGCCCCTTGCCACGCACCTTCACCTGATCCGACACGACGTCCACGTCGGCCAGGTTCAGACCCGCCAGCTCCGAGAGGCGCATCCCCGTAGCGTAGAACACCTCGAGGATTGCCAGGTCGCGCTGCTCTCGGAACCCACCCGCCTCCGCCAGCGATTGTGCGAAGCGGAACAGCTCCTCCATCTGCTCCCGGTCCAGCACGGCCGGGAGGCGACGCTCCAGCTTGGGCAGCCGGACGCCCTTGGCCGGATTGTGCTCGACACCGTAGCGCGTACCGAGGAAGCGGTAGAACGAGCGCAACACCGAAACCGCGCGCGCGATGGACCGCTTTGCGAGCCCGCGCCGCTTCAACTCTCCCATGAAGCTCCGCAGCGCCAAACGGTCGATGGTGGTCCACTTCCAACGCCGCGCCCCACCGTAGTACTCATCGCAGAACGCGCGGAACGCCTCCAGGTCGCGCGCGTAGGCGCGCACGGTGTTGGGAGAGTCGTTCCGCTCCTTCTCCAGGAAAACCGAGAACTCCGCGATCTCCTTGCCGGGATCGCGGGCGAGACGGGACGAGCCAACGCGGCGATTCACGTGACCGGGGCGGCAGCAGTGGCCGCGAACTCGCGCATTGCGGCGACGGCTCGCTCCGCGAGCTGCAACCGCTTCTTCCGCTTGTCGCGCGCCGGCCGCTCGAGCGGCGGCAGCAGCCCGAAGTTGGCGTTCATCGGCTGGAAGTGCTTGGGGGCCGTGTCGTGCACGTACCGCATCAGCGCACCGAGCATCGTCACCGCTGGCGGCACAACGGGATCCTCCCCTTGCAGCATACGTGCCAGGTTGATGCCCGCCAAGAGTCCGGTGGCGAGGGACTCGGTGTAGCCCTCGACCCCAACCAGCTGACCGGCGAACAGCAGGTGCGCATCGTCCCGTGCCGAGAGATGCGCGGTGAGCGTCGCCGGGCTGTTCAGATACGTGTTCCGGTGGATGCTGCCGTAGCGGTAGAACTCGGCCGCCTCCAGTCCGGGGACCAAGGCGAAGACCCGTTTCTGCTCCGGAATGCGGAGTCGCGTCTGGAACCCGACCAGATTCCACATCTGTCCGGCCCGATCTTCCCGCCGCAGCTGCACGATCGCGTGCGCCTCGCGGCCGCTCCGGGGATCGGGCAGCCCCACCGGCTTGAGCGGACCGAAGCGTAGGGTCTCCCGCCCGCGCTGCGCCATTTCTTCGATCGGCAGGCATCCCTCGAAGTAGGGCACCGCGTCGAAGTCATCACCCATGTGCTGGTCGGCCGCGATCAACGCGTCCAGGAAGGCGTCATACCCGTCGGCCGTGAAGGGCGCGTTGAGGAAATCGTCACCCTCGCCCTTGCCGTACCGCGACGCGCGGAACAACGCATCGTGGTTCAGGGACTCGTCGCTCACGATGGGCGCGATGGCGTCGTAGAACGCGAGCGAGTCGACGCCCAGCCGCCCGGCGATCACTTGCGCGAGCGCATCCGACGTCAGAGGTCCGGTGGCCACCACGCCCGGGCTCGGCAGCGCCGTGACCTCCTCCCGCGCCAGAGTGATTCTCGGATGGGCCTCGACTCGCTGTGTCACCTCGGCGCTGAACACCTCCCGATCCACGGTCAGCGCCGCCCCACCGGGAATCCGTGCCGACTCGGCGACCTCCATCAGCAGACTGCCCAACACACGCAGCTCGGCCTTGAGGACGCCGTGGGCGTTG
>JBDGYO010000432.1:0-2947 GCA_039584015.1 Gemmatimonadota bacterium
CAGGACCTCCCGTGCTTCGGGATCCACCCGATCCAGCCGACTGCGGAGCACTGCCTGCACGGTGTCGGGCAGCTGCAGCGTCTCCACACTCCCCGTCAGGGTCATCGTCCCCTCGTCCTCCCTGAGCAGGCCCTCCTCCCGCATGGCGTAGCACAGCTCTTCGAGGAAGAAGGGGTTGCCTGCCGTCCGTTCGTGCAGACGCTGACCGAGATCGTCCGCGATGCGATCAACCTTCAGGCCCGAGCAGATGACGGCAATCGAGGAAGAAGGCTCGAGCGGACCCAGGCGGATCGTCGTGTGGTGGTCCACCTGGCCCAGGTCGGGGATTCCCTGCGGACGAGCGGTCACCACAATAAGCAGCGGGTGGGCCACTGCGATGCCCGCCAGCTGCTTCAGCGTCTCACGCGACGCCTCATCGGCCCAGTGCCAGTCTTCCAGCAGCATGACAACCGGCCGCTGCCTCGACGCCACGGTGAACACGGCCGCGAGTCCCTCCGACATCGCCAGGCGAAGGTCCTCGCCTTTGAGGTGCTCGAGAGACGCATGCTCCTCGGATTGGATCGAGAGCAGGTGAAGATAGATGGGAATGAAGTCACCGAGATCCGGATCGACTGCCCGAATGGCATCGACGACCGATTCCACCTGGTGCTCGACCCCGTTTCGCAGACCGAGAACGTGCCGCAGTGCCTCGATGAACGGGAGATACGGGGTAGTCGCCCCTAACGACTCGCACCGGCCTTCGATGACGTGCACGGCGGCGGGGTCCAAGGTGTGCAGGAACTCGTAACGCAAGCGACTCTTCCCGACACCGACGTCGCCCACGACCGACACGACCTGGCCCTCCCCGGTGAGGGATCGCTCGAGACAGCTCTGGAGCGTCCCCATCTGGGCGTCTCGTCCCGCGAAACGTGTGAGTCCATTGCGTTCGGCGCCCTCGAGCCGTGTGCGCACCCCCGACTCCCCGACCACGCGATGAGGCGTGATCACGGACCCGCCCCCACTGATCGCAAGGGAACCGAGAGGTTCGGTAGTGAAGAATGGCGCCAGCAACCGCTCCGTCTCGGCACTCACGAGCACGTGGTTGGCGGCGGCGTGCTCAGTGAGTCTGGCAGCAACGCGTACGACTTCTCCAGCCAACGCGAATCGCTGGCCCTCGCGGCGACTCGAACCGACCACCACGAAGCCCGTGCTGATCCCAGTCCGAGCGCCGAGGGTGGTTCCCGTCGCATCGTGCAGCTCGTCACTCACGGCTGCGACATGCTGCTGAAGCTCGAGCGCCGCACGCACCGCCCGGTGTGCGTCGTCCTCGCGTGCCACGGGCACACCGAAGATCGCTTCCAGCTCCTCGCCGGCAGCACTGTTCAACACACCGCCGTGTTTGCACACGATCGCCTCCGCGGCCACATGGATGCGATCCATGAGTCGCTCGAGGTCGTCCGCGTCCAGATGCTCGACCAGCATCCCATACCCTTCGACGGACGACTGGACCACCGTGGCGTGCCGCCGCTCGCTGTCGGTCAGGGGCGGTTCTGGACTCGCGCCCACCATCCCGGATACCGTATCCGGCAGCGCCATCGTGGCGCCCGGTTTCGGGCCCGGCTCCAGCGACTGTCCGCAACGATTACAGAAGGCCACATCTGGTGCCACAGCGGCGCCGCAGCTGCCGCACACCTTCTCCAGGGCAGAGCCGCAGCCGTCGCAGAAGCGGTGCCCGGCGGGGTTGTCCCGCTCACAGCCGCGACAGGAGACCGACAGCGCGGCTCCGCCGGCCGAGGGAGCCGGCAACGCGGCAGATGCAAGTGCTGCAGCAAACTCCGAGGCCGATGCGAACCGGTCGGCGGGGGCTTTAGCAAGCGCCTTGGCCACGGCTTGCTCCACGTGGAGCGGCACCCCACTCCGCGCCGCGCCAACGGGCGGCGGGTCCTGCGTGAGCACTTTGGCAATGACCGCCTGCACGTTGGGTCCCGTGTGGGGAGCAACGCCGGCCAGTAGCTCGTACAACACGGCACCCAGCGCGTAGATGTCGCTCGCGGCACCCAAGGGCCCGTCTCCAGCCGCCTGCTCAGGACTCATGTACTGCGGAGTTCCGACCAAGAGGCCCGTTGCCGTGAGGCGCTCCTCGTCCAGGCCGCCCACCGCCAACGCGATGCCGAAGTCCATGACGAATATCTGCTCGTCGCGCAGCAGCATGTTGGCAGGCTTGATGTCCCGATGGATGACGTCATGCCGGTGGGCGTAGTCGAGCGCCGATGCCACTGCCACCGCGTACCGAACGGCCTCATCCACTGCGACCTGCTCTTCCCGGTCTATTCGCTGCCGCAGCGATTCGCCCTCAACGAATGGCATGACGTAGAAGAGAAGACCGTCGGCTTCTCCCGAATCGAAGAGTGGCAGAATATTCGGGTGCTGCAGGTTCGCGGTGACGCGGATCTCGCTGAGAAACCGCTCGGCACCAACTGCGGCCGCGAGGTCGGGGAGGAGCACCTTGAGCGCGACGGGGCGGTCGTGCTTCAGGTCTCGGGCCAGATACACGGTGGCCATGCCGCCCGTAGCGGTCCGCCACCGCGGCGGCAAGACGCTCAGACAGATCGGTCATGGGATGTTTAAGGGCGAATGCGCAATCTGATAAAGTTAATCGTAATTCAGCCGTTGGGAAGAACTCAAACGCGTTGCGTCGGGGAATCATTGCTTGGGTTAACCATCGCCGGGGACTTGGCAGCCTGCGGAAAGCGAGGAGCGAGGGTTGCCGTGGCTCGAGCCTCCCCCTGTCTGGCCACCCTGACACCTGCCCCATACCTTGCACCAGACCCAGCCGAGATCACTTCGTGACCGAGCTTCTGGACCGCCTCAGGACTGCCCTCCCCGACCGCTACCGCATCGAGCGCGAGCTGGATCGCGGTGGGCTGGCGGTGGTGTTCCTCGTGCACGACCAGAAGCTCAACCGACC
>JBDGYO010000433.1:0-5482 GCA_039584015.1 Gemmatimonadota bacterium
GCGCATGGGGATGGAGCACCTCTTCCCCTGGCCGGACGACAATTGGCACGAGCCGATGTACGAGGAGTACCGCAGCTTCACCCTCGGTCTCGGGAAGGACGTGGCCTCCTACGAGCAGCTCGAGGAGACGCGCGGCATGCTGTGGCCCGTGGTGGACGGGGTAGAGACCCGTTACCGCTACGCCGCCGGGTACGACCCATACGTGCAGAAGAGCCGCGGCGTGCACTTCTACAAGGCGAAGGGCTATGGCGAGAGGGCCGCCTTCTGGCTGCGGCCGTGGCACCCGCCGGCTGAGTCGCCCGACGACGAGTACCCGTACTGGCTGTGCACCGGCCGCGTGCTGGAGCACTGGCACACCGGCTCCATGACACGGCGCGTGAAGCAGCTGCACCAGGCGGTCACCGAAGGCTACGTGGAGGTGAACCGGGCCGACGCGCAGCGCCTTGGCGTCTCGACGGGGACCATGCTGCGTGTGACGAGCCGGCGTGGCACGCTCGAATTGCCTGCCATGGTCGACGGCCGGGGCAAGCCGCCGCAGGGATCGGTATTCATCCCCTTCTTCGACGAGAACCGGCTGGCCAACGTGCTGACTCTCGACGCGATGGACAACATCAGCAAGGAACCGGACTTCAAGAAATGCGCGGTCCGCATCGAATTGGCCTGATCCCCTGCGCGCTCGCGGCCGCCGCGTGGGCGGTTGGCTGCGGCGGGGACACCGTGCCCGTGCCCGAGCGGGAGGGAGCGGTGAAGTCCGTCGCTAGCGTGCGCGCGGAGCGACGCGCCTACGACGGCGCCCCGCCGACGATCCCGCACGAGAGCTTCGGCGCCCGCTGCGACGCGTGCCACAACGAGCGCGGGCGGTCGGTGAGCGGGGTCGGCTTCGCGCCGGCCTCACCCCACGTCGACACGCCGCAGAGCGGTGCCACGATCCGCTGCCGCCAGTGCCACGTGTTCGCCACCACCGGCGACCGGTTCGTCGCGAGCGAGTACCAGCCGCTCGAACAGAATTTGCAGGCCGGCGGCCGGGCCACTCCCGGCGCCCCGCCCACCATTCCGCACCGCACGCTGATGCGCGAGAACTGCGTCGCATGCCATGACGGCCCCGGTGCACGGGAGGAGATTCGCACCAGCCACCCCGAACGGTGGCGCTGCCGGCAGTGCCACGTGCCCGAGACGACGCGCGAAGGATTCGAGAGCGCGCTGGGTGAGGGGCTGACCGCACGACCGTAGACAGCCGCGCCAATCGAAGGTCGCGCGGAGAAGAGGAAGAGCGATATGACTCAGCTGGCCGACGTCATCGAGTTGGGACCAATGGACGAGGCCATGCGTCTCTGGGGCGCGGCGGTGAAGGCCCGGGAAGCCGCGGCCGAGGATCTGGTATCGCTGTGCGAGTCACTCGATCTGGGATTGCACGCCGCCGAGATACTGGTGATCCAGCTGCTGCAACCCATGAAGGACAACTTCCCGGCCACGATCGGCGTACAGCTCAACATGCCGACGCCGGAGGTGGACGCGCACCGCGACGGCGTCAACGTACCGAAGGTCCTGCAGTTTCACGACGTGGTCGACCTGCTAAGCGCCGACGAGCTGGAGTGCGTGAGTCCCGGGATGCACCGGGGATGGGAGGATCGCCGTTTCTCCTGCCGTCGGTCACGCACGGCTGCGCAGGAAGCCATCGGCGTCACCCTGTCGGCTGCGGACCAGGACCAGCTGCTCCTGCTCGCCGCGTATCGCAACCGGCTGTTCCGCTACCCGCCGCCGGTGCGAGTCGTGCCGGGCGAGATCCTACCGGCGTTCCAACGACTGGAGCGGTTGATGGATGGGCTGCTGAAGGCGGCGAAGGGGAGCTAGTCGCTCGCTCCTCGCCGTCCCGCCACTGCACGGATCGCGCTCACCACCAGCGATCCCTCCGGCGTCTGGAACGGCGCCAGGCTGATCTCGACAGCGAACTCACGGCCGTCCTTGTGCCGGGCCAAGAGGTTTCGCTCCGACCCCATGGAGCGGACGTGCGGGGCCTGCGTGTAACGCTGGCGCTCACCGACGTGTCGGCCGCGGAACTGATCGGGCATCAGCAGCTCCACGGGCTGGCCTAGCACGTCCGTCCGATCGTACCCGAACATCGCCTGGGCCATGGAATTGAACCCGACGATCCGTCCCTCCGGATCGACGATCACGATCGCGTCGGGCATGGCGTCGAGCAATGCCGAGTGCGCGAAGCGATCCTGCCCCAACTGGTCCTGCGATGATTCGGTCACGGTTGACTCTCAGCGTGGGAGTGGGTCCGAGTCCGTTGCAACGCGAGGCTGGTGTACTCTACCCCCGCGGCCTGTGACGCATGCGTCCCGGTCCGAAGGGCCGCTGGCTCAGGTCCAGCGTGAAGGTCTCCCCGTCGACCTCGACCGTCACCTCACTCGTCCCGTTGAATGTGATCATCACTTGCTTCGTGACGGTCTCCTCGGAGCCGTTCGACGTCCGGGTGATAGTCAGGTTCCGCGTGATCGTCCCGGAGAGTGGCCAGCTGTCCTCTTCCCGCGGATAAGGGACCACCACGTCGAGGACCTGGCTGTTCGAGACGACGTTGTAGGTCCGCTCGGTGCCGTCGTCGAAGTGACGGCTGCGGGTGACCGTGCCGGAACCCGTACCGTTCCAGGTAACGTCGCCATCCTCATCTAGCAGCCCAGTGACGACCATGATACGGTGCCGCTTGATTGTCGCGCTCCACCCGGTGCGACCCTTCTCTCCCTCGACCGAGATCTCGTATTCGATGGAGGCGGTTTCGCCCTCGATGTATTCGTTCTGTGGGTTCCCGGCGGCATCGTTGTAGATGATGGTGCGCGTGTACGTGATCCCGTCACGCTCGATCGGATCGCACAGGAACACGTCCTGCGTCTTGGGACAGTCCGGCCGACCGCCGAGCAGTCCCGGGAACACCCCGCCCCGCTTCCCCAGTCCGGGGCCGTGCATCATCTCCAGATCCTCCACAGCCCCGTCCGCCGCCACCACCGCGGCATCGAAGTTGAGCTGGTCGACGCCGTCCGGCCCGCTGCCCAGATCGCACCCGGCGACGAGGCGATGTATGTCTTGTATCGCATCCTGTCTCCGCACTAGTGAGAGGGTGAATCTAATCAGGGTTCATGGGATGAGACGGGCGGAGGGGCGGGATGTTAAGCGCGGCGGCCCCAGGTCCCCGCGGCGAGTCCAAGCGCCAACCAGTCAACCACTTGTGCCCACCGGCCAGAGGGATGCGTTTTGGTGCCAACGGAGGGCGTGTGAGGTAGATTTCCCCAGGCTCTACGGGGAGCACTCGGGTGGATGACGCTGTCGGGGCCGCACTCGCGAACCACTACACCATCGAGCATGAGCTCGGAAGCGGTGGCATGGCCACCGTGTACCTCGCCCACGACCGCAAGCACGAGCGCGAGGTGGCAGTCAAGGTGCTCAAGCCCGACCTGGCGGCCGCCGTGGGACCCGAGCGGTTCCTGCGCGAGATCCGAATCACCGCCCAACTCAACCACCCCCACATCCTCCCACTGCTCGACTCCGGCGAAGCCGACGGTTTCCTGTATTACGTGATGCCGCATGTGAGCGGCGGCTCCCTGCGTCAGCGCCTTCGACACGACACGAAGCTCCCGATCGGCGACACCGTCCGCATCACGGAGCAGGTCGCCTCGGCACTGGACCACGCGCACCGACTTGGGGTGGTACACCGGGACATGAAACCGGAGAACATCCTGTTCTCCGAGGGACACGCGATCGTGGCCGATTTCGGGATCGCCAAGGTGGTGAGCGCGGTGAGCCGCGACCAGCTCACGCGCAGCGGCTTCCCCCTGGGAACGCCCGGCTACATGAGCCCGGAGCAGGCGGCTGGCAGTACCTCCCAGGACCCGCGTACCGACGTGTTCGGGCTGGCGTGCGTCACGTTCGAGATGCTGATCGGCGAGACACCCGGCATGTGGCCCGCCGAAGGGGCCGTTCGCATGGGCCGGTTTCTCGACGCTTCTGCCGACCATCGGGAGCGACTCGACGAGCTCCCGGGACGTCTCGAGCAGACGCTGGTCAAGGCACTCGCCATGCGGCCAGCGGATCGCTACGAAAGCCCTGGAGAGTTTGCGATCGCGCTCGCCGGATCGTCCGAGCACGGCGCGAAGCTCGCTGACGCCGTCGTGCGCGATGTGGTGGAGCGGGCAGCCGCGCTCGACGCGGAGCACCTCTCAGAAGAGGGTGCCTTGTCCGTGGGCGGCGTGGAGCAGGTGGCTGCCGAGGCCGGCATTGCGCCGGCGCACGTGCGAGGAGCACTCGAGGAACTGGAACGGGTCAGCGACGCGCTGCCCGCGGAGTCGGGGGCGCGTGGCCTTTCCAAACCCGAGTTCCGCAAGGGCCGGCTCAGCACCGACCGCACTATCCCGGGCCGGCTGGCCGAAGCCGACTACGAGATGCTGGTAGACGAGATCCAGCGCGCGTTGGGATTCGTGGGCAGCGTCTCCAGGGTCGGCGGAACGCTCAACTGGAACGGCACGAAGCCGGGGTTCGTGGGGCGGGACGTGCGCGTGACGATCACCCGCGGCCAGAACGACACGCGGGTGCACGTCGAGGAGCACATCGATCTGCGCGGCTTCTCGATGTTCGCCCCGGCGTGGGGCGCGGCCGGCGGAGCGCTGGTAACGCTGGGCACGATGCTCTCCCTCGGCTTGCCGGACGTGACGGCGATCCTCGCGATTCCCATGGCCTTCGCCGGGGCCGCCCTCACCGCGACCGGCATTCCCCGCGGGCTGGCACGGAAGTACGCACCGCAACTGGAGAACCTCGCGGACCGACTGGCCGCTCAGGTGCAGCAGCGGGCGCTGCCGGGCGCCTCGGATCACGACAACGGGTAGACGGGGGAGATCTCGATGAGCGTCACCATACGGCAGATCGACTCGAAGGCCGACCGCAGCACGTTTGCGAAGGTGCCCTGGGTGGCACACCAGAATGACGCACAGTGGGTACCGCCGCTCCTGACGGACGTGTTGGACACTCTCAACCCGCGCAAGAACCCGTTCTTCGAGCACGGCAAGGCAGCCCTCTTCTTGGCCGAGCGGGACGGGAAGGCCGTGGGACGGATCAGCGCCCACACCAACCAGCTGCACAACGAGTACCACAAGGACAAGGCGGGCTTTTTCGGATTCTTCGAGTCCATCGACGACGACCGGGTCTCGGGTGCCTTGCTCGAGGCGGCCGAGGGTTGGCTGAAGCAGCAGGGCTGTGACCAGGCGCTTGGGCCCGAGAGCTTCTCGACCAACGAGGAAGTGGGCGTGGTGGTGGAGGATCGTGAGGGCCCGCCGATGATCATGTGCGCCCAGAACCCGCCCTACTATCCGCGCCTGCTCGAGGCAGCCGGCTTCGAGAAGGCCAAGGACCTGTACGGCTGGTACTACGAGGTGGGGGAGATCCCCGCCGAGGCCCGCAAGATCGCGCACGCGGTGGAGCAGTTCCCGGGTCTCAC
>JBDGYO010000068.1:0-10020 GCA_039584015.1 Gemmatimonadota bacterium
GTGCCAGCATGCCATCGGGATCTCGGCCTCGCGGCACGCCACGCTGGGGGCGGTGACCGCCGGGAAGCTGACCATGATGAAGAACACCGTGGACCCGATGGCGACGCAGAGCGGCGTGTTGGCGGCGCTGCTGGCCGAGCGGGGCTACTCGGGGCCGGAGCACGTCATCGATGGCAAGGAGGGGCTGGTGCACTGCTTCGGCCCCGAGTGGAAGTTGGAGGTGCTGGTGGACGGGCTGGGCGAGTCCTGGCGAATCGAGCGCTGCGGCATGAAGGCGTTTCCCACCGAGGCGCTCACCCACGCTCCGATCTCCGCCGTGCTCGACATCGTGCACGAGCACGATCTCCGGCCCGACGACGTGAAGACCGTGCACATCCGCTCCCTGGCGCGGGCCGCCGACATCCTGGCCGATCCCTCCAAGTACGATCCGCGCACCAAGGAGACGGCGGACCACAGCCTGCCGTACGTGATCGCGGCGGCGGTGGTGGACCGGCAGGTGACGCCGGCGCAGTTCGAGCAGGAGCGGATCATGGACGAGACGATCCGAGCGCAGCTGCCCAAGGTCGAAGTGGTGGCCGATCCGGAGATCGAGAAGGTCTTCCCGGAGCTGCAGCGGGTGAAGGTGACCATCGAGACGACGGGGGGGGCGAGCCACACGAAGGAGCTCGACTATCCGAAGGGCGACCCCCGTAATCCGCTGACCGACGAAGAGGTGGAGGCCAAGTTCGACGCCCTCGCCACCCCCGTGCTGAGCGACGCGCGCCGGCAGCAGTTGAAGGATGCGGTGTGGGGGCTGGAGCGGCTCGGCTCGATCAGCGAGCTCATGGCGCTCTGCACCGCGGACCGGTGACAGGTACCAGGCGAGAATCCATGGGTCAGACCGTCGTCGAGAAGATCGCGCAGGCGCATCTCGCCGAAGGCCCCGACCGGCCGCTGCGGACGGGGGATGTAGTGTCGCTCCGACCGCGCCACGTCATGACGCACGACAACACCGCGGCCGTGATGAAGAAGTTCACGGCGATCGGCGCGGCGGGGATTCACGATCCCCAGCAGCCGGTGTTCACGCTCGATCATGACATCCAGAACACCTCCGAGAGCAACCTCGGCAAGTACCGGGACATTGAGGCCTTCGCGCGGCGGGTCGGAGTGGATTTCTACCCAGCGGGGATGGGCATCGGGCACCAGATGATGGTGGCACACGGCTACGTCGTTCCCGGCTCCCTCGTCGTGGCGTCCGATTCCCACTCGAACATGTACGGCGCCCTGGGAGCGCTGGGCACGCCGGTGGTGCGGACCGACGCCGCCGCGATCTGGGCAACCGGTGAGTTCTGGTGGCAGGTCCCCCGCACGGTGCAGGTCACGCTGCGTGGGTCCCTGCGTGAGGGGGTCACGGGCAAGGACGTGATCGTCACGTTGTGTGGGCTGTACAACCGGGGCGAGGTGCTCAACGCGGTGGTCGAGTTCGGCGGACCGGGGGTGGGCAGCCTCGGCATGGACGCCCGCATGAGCATCTCCAACATGACCACCGAGTGGGGCGCGCTGGCAGGGTGGTTTCCCGCGGACGACCTCACGCTGCGCTACCTGAGGCAGCGCAAAGAGGTGCTGGGCGAGGCGCTCGGCGACCGCTACAGCGATGCCGACCTGGACCGGTGGGCGAGCACGCCGCCGGGACCAGATGACGACGCGGCGTACGCCGCACGCATCGAGCTGGATCTCTCGGAGGTGAGCCCGCACGTGTCCGGTCCCGACAGCGTGCAGGTGATGCGCTCCGTGGCCGACATCGAGGGGGAGAAGGTCGCCATTCAGAAGGCGTACCTCGTGTCCTGCGTGAACAGTCGTCTGGAGGATCTGGAGGCGGCGGCGCGTGTGCTGCACGGGAAGAAGGTGGCCGACGGAGTAGAGCTCTACGTCGCGGCGGCCAGCAGGGAGGTGCAGGAGGACGCCGAGGCGTCGGAGGCGTGGAGCCGGATGCTCGAGGCCGGCGCGCGGCCCCTTCCGCCGGGGTGCGGGCCCTGCATCGGGCTCGGAGCGGGGTTGTTGGAGCCGGGCGAGGTGGGGATCTCGGCCACGAATCGCAACTTCAAGGGGCGCATGGGCTCGCGTGAGGCGCAGTGCTACCTGGCCAGCCCCGAGGTCGTGGCTGCGTCGGCGGTGGCCGGCTACATCACCGGACCGCACCCGTCGGATGGTCGCTGCCCCGAGCGGCAGCTCACCAAGCTGGAGACGCCGGCGCCGGGCGATGAGGTCGTGGAGATTCGCGAGGGGTTCCCCGAGCGGCTCACTGGGCGCCTGGTGTTCGTGCCGCAGGACAACCTCAACACCGACGGGATCTACGGCAAGGACTACACCTATCGGGAGCTCGATCGCGACGAGATGGCGAAGGTCGTGATGGAGAACTACGATCCCACGTTCGTGGCGAAGACGGCCGGGGGCGACGTCCTCGTGGGCGGGTGGAACTTCGGGACCGGCTCGAGCCGCGAGCAGGCCGCCACTGCCCTCCAGGCCAAGGGCATTGGGCTCGTCATCGCGGGGAGCTTCTCGCAGACCTATCTACGCAACGCATACAACAATGGCTTTCCCTGCATCGAGTGTGCTCCATTGGTGACGCGCCTCAAGGAGCACCTGGCCGAGGCAATCGCAGCGGGGGAGCTCACTGTCATCCCGGGCGACGACTTGGACATCGACTTCGCTCGCAGCCTAGCGACGTACCGGGGCGAGACGTTCCGCTTCCCGCCGTTGGGGTCGGTGCCCCAGGCGCTCGTCGTGGAGGGCGGGATCGAGAATCAGGTGCGGGTGCGGCTCGGACTCAACTAATCCATCGAACTCGCCGTCTGCGGCGGGGTGCACAGGAGGGGAGGAAGAGGTCGACATGGCGAAGTACACGGTGGTTTCGATGCCGGGTGACGGGATCGGTGAGGTGGTGCTCCCCGAAGCGGTCCGGGTGCTCGACGCGGTAGGATTCGACGCGGCGTACGTGCACGCGGACATCGGCTGGCACTTCTGGATGACCCAGGGAAATCCGCTTCCCGAAAAGACGGTCGAGCTGTTGCGGCAGCACAAGCTCGGGCTGTTCGGCGCCATCACCTCCAAGCCCAAAGGGCAGGCCAAGGAAGAGCTCGCGGCCGAGCTGCGGGACAAGGGCCACGAGTACTTCAGCCCGATCGTCGCCATGCGTCAGCTGTTCAATCTGGACGTGTGCATCCGGCCGTGCCGCTCCTTCTCCGGGAACCCGCTGAACTTCGTACGGCAGAAGGCCGGCGGAGGGTACGAGGAGCCCACCGTGGACGCGGTGGTCTTCCGGCAGAACACGGAGGGACTCTACTGCGGCCTCGAGTGGACCGATCCGCCGCAGGTGGTGCGCAACGCGCTCGGGATGCATCCCAAGTGGAAGCCGTTTTCGGATGTGCCAAGCGCCGATCTCGCCATGTCGGTGCGGCTGTTCACGCGCAACGCCTGCCGTCGCATCGTGCGTGCCGCGTTCGAGTATGCGAAGAAGCACGGCTACAAGTCGGTTACCATCTGTGAGAAGCCCAACGTATTGCGCGAGACGTCGGGCATGATGGAGGACGCCGCTCGCGAGGTACAACCGGACTTCCCCGGTATCGAGCACTGGTCCACCAACATCGACGCGCAGATGATGTGGCTCACCAAGAACCCCGAGGATTACGGGGTGCTGGTGGCGGGGAACATGTTCGGCGACATCATTTCGGACGCGTTCGCCGGGCTGGTTGGCGGGCTGGGGTTCGCCTGTTCCGGAAACATCGGCGACGAGGTGGCAGTGTTCGAGCCCACGCACGGGTCGGCGCCGAAGTACGCCGAGCTCGATCCCCCCATCGTGAACCCGATTGCCATGATCCTGAGCGGTGCCATGCTGCTCGATCACGTTGGCGAGACGAAGATGGCCAAGCGCGTGCGGGACGCGGTGGCGTCAGTGGTGCAGGAGGGGAAGGTCCGCACCTACGACATGCTGCGCGTTCCGGGTGGCGCAAAGGCGATCGGGCGCGGCGCCGCGACCACGTCACAGCTGACGGACGAGATTATCAGCAAGCTGGGCTGAGGGAGAGAACCATGGGCCAACGGGGTGAGGCTGGACGCGCGGGAGACGATGTCCGCTCCGACGTGTACGTCGCCGTCGAGCTCCGCAAGTCGGGTGGGCTGTCGCTGGACGTCGTGTCGAAGGTGGACGCCTTCTTCGGGACGTCCATTCGCGAAACCGCTGAGCGGGTGCTTACGACCCTCGGAGTGGAGCACGGTCGGGTCCAGATCGATGACAAGGGCGCCCTGCCGTTCGTGCTCCAGGCCCGCATCGAGGCTGCGGCCCGGAGAGCGGGGATCGCGGTGCAGGGGGATGCGCGTCCGGAGCGCACGGTGTCTCCGGCGCGCAGCGGGAAGGACCGGCTGCGTCGCTCGCGCCTCTACCTGCCGGGCAACGAGCCCAAGTTCATGGTGAATGCCGGCCTGCACCACCCCGACGCGGTGATCCTGGATCTCGAGGATTCGGTGCACCCGGCGGAGAAGGACACCGCGCGCCTGCTGGTGCGCAACGCGCTGCGATGCGTCGATTTCCTCGCTGCCGAGCGGATGGTGCGCATCAATCAGCTCCCACTCGGCCTGGAAGACTTGGAGGTCATCGTCCCCGAGGCACCGGATCTCATTCTGATCCCGAAGGCCGAAGGGCCGGGCCACGTGCGCCAGGTGGTGGACCGCATCGGGCAGATTCAGCACGACCTCGGTGGTGGGGAGCCGATCTGGCTCATGCCGATCCTCGAGTCGGCGCGCGGCCTGGAGTACGCCTTCGCGATCGCGGACGCGTCCGACACGGTAGCGGCCCTCACCATTGGCCTGGAGGACTACACGGCCGACCTCGGGGTCGTGAAGACCAGGCAGGGTGACGAATCGATGTACGCGCGCCGGCGATTGGTGAACGCGGCACGGGCCGCCGGGGTGCAGGCCATCGATTCGGTGTACGGTGACGTCGGCGACGCCGAAGGCCTTCGTGCCTGGGCGCGGCGCGCCCGCGCGTGGGGGTACGACGGCATGGGGTGCATTCACCCGCGACAGATCGAGTCGATCCACGCGGCGTTCGCACCAACACCGGAGGAGATCGAGAAGGCGCTCGCGGTCGTCGCGGCGTTCGAGGAAGCCGAGGCTAAGGGCCTTGGCGTGGTGAGCCTGGGCACGCGCATGGTGGACCCGCCGGTTGTGCTGCGGGCGCAGCGCCTGGTCGCGCTGGCTCGCCGGACCGGGATGCTCCCGGAGGAACGGCAATGAGCGGGCGCGTGAAGAAGAAGGGGCAAACGGAGCTCGTCGCCAATAACGTCGGTCGCCGGGTACCCACCGTCGTGAACGGCAAGGAGCAGGTGCCGTTCCAGGGTGTGGCGGCGCACCAGCCCGCGGGCGTCAGGCACGGACCGGCCATCCGCTCGTGCAAGGACTATCCAGCGAACGGAGACAAGCGAGTCCCCGATCTCAAGACCGCGCTCGAGCGGTGCGGTCTGACCGACGGGATGGTGCTCTCGACCCACCATCACTTTCGCAACGGCGACAAGGTCGCGCTGATGGCACTGAACGCCGCGGCGGAAGCCGGGGTCAAGGACCTCATGTGGTTCCCCAGCGCGTCCTTCCCCTGCCACGCACCCGTCATCGATCTGATGGACCGCGGAGTGGTGCACCACATCGAGGGGAGCATGAACGGCCCGCTCGGCGAGTACTGCTCGCGCGGCAAGATGCGGGGCCTCGGCGTGCTGCGCTCGCACGGTGGGCGCTGGCAAGCCGTGCAGGACGGCGAGGTGAAGATCGACGTTGCGGTGATCGCCGCCCCCACGGCCGATCCGTTCGGCAACTGCGATGGCTCTCATGGCCCGTCGGCGTGCGGCTCCCTGGGGTTCGCGCTGGCCGACTCGATCCATGCCGAGCGCGTCATCGTGGTAACCGACAACCTGATACCGTTCCCCTGTGTGCCCTGGCAGATCCAGGGCAACAACGTGGACTACGTCGTGGAGGTGGACTCCGTCGGGGATCCATCGAAGATCGTCTCCGGCACCACCCAGATCACCAAGAGCCCCGACAGGCTGCTCATTGCCGAATATGTTGCGCGGTTCATGCGCGACGCCGGGATCATGCGCGACGGGTTCTCGTTCCAGGCAGGTGCTGGCGGGATCGCGCTGGCTTTTGCGCAGTTCCTCAAGGACATGATGCAGGAGGCCGGCGTCAAAGCCCGCTTCGTGCGCGGCGGCTCGACGCAGTACCTGGTCGAACTCCTGCGCGAAGGACTCACGGATTACATCCTGGATGGGCAGACCTTCGACCTCGCGGCGGTCGAGTCCATCGCCTCCGACCCGCATCACGTCGCGACGTCACCGTTCACCTCCTACAACTTCCACGGCAAGGGGAACTTTGCTTCGATGGTGGACGCCACGGTACTGGGCGCCACCGAGGTCGATGTGAATTTCAACGCCAACGTGGTGACGCACTCCGACGGCCTCTTGCTGCACGGGATCGGGGGATGGCAGAACTGCCTGTTCGCGGGCTGCACGATTCTCGCGATTCCGTCGTTCCGGGATCGGATTCCCGTGGTGGTGGACGAGGTCACCACGCTGACCGGACCGGAGGAGTTGATCGACGTCGTGGTGACCGAGCGCGGCATCGCCGTCAACCCGCGACGCACCGACCTGCTCGACCGCGTCCGCGGCTCGGGTCTCCCGATTCGCCCGATCGCCGAGATCAAGGCGGAGGTCGAACGGTTGATCGGGGGGCAGCCGGAGCCCCCGAAGGTCACCGATCGTCCGGTGGCGGTGGTGAAATGGGTGGACGGCACCGTGCTGGATACGGTCTTCCAGGTGGAATAACCCCGTACCACCGTCCCCCTTCCCGAGAGGGGTGGCAGGGCAGGGCTAGGAGATCACTCATGATCGGACTGACGAGGCGTGACGACATTGTGCCGCTGTGTCCCCACTGCGCCGCGGACATCGTCGAGGTGTGGTACAAAGAGTTGGCCGGGGCCTTGGGCAAGCGGTTCCTCTACTTCTGCCCGGCCTGCCGCAAGGTGTTGGGAATCTCCCACCGAAAGGGCTTCTGGATGGGATGAGGGTTGGGGTCTTAAGTCCGCTTTCATCCCATCTTAAGGTACCGTCCCACCTATTGGCCCAAGAATCCCATTTCACGCTCTGCGGTGGAGGTGGCGATGGCAGGGATTGTGGGCTACGGGGCGTTCATCCCCCGAAATCGGATAAAGACCGAAGAGATTGCCCGGCAATGGGGCAAGGACCCCCAGACCATCCGCCGGGGGCTCCTGCTGGAAGAGAAGTCCGTTCCCGGGATCGACGAGGACACGATCACCATCTCGGTGGCGGCGGCCCAGGCCGCGCTCGAGCGGGCGGGGATCGATCCCGCGAGAATCGGTGCCGTGTACATCGGTTCGGAGTCACACCCCTACGCGGTGAAGCCGAGCGGGACCATACTCATCGACGCGCTCGGCATCGGACCCGACGTGCACGTGGCCGACTTCGAGTTCGCCTGCAAGGCCGGGACCGAGGCGATGTTCGTCGCCTTCGGTCTGGTGGAGGCGGGCCGGGTCGAGTACGCGCTCGGGATCGGTGCGGACACGTCGCAGGGCGCGCCGAACGATGCGCTGGAGTTCTCGGCGTCGGCCGGCGGTGCGGCGTACATCTTCGGCCGCAAGAACGTGCTTGCCGAGGTCGTGGATACGCACAGCTATACCAGCGACACTCCGGACTTCTGGCGGCGTGAGGGAGAGTTCTATCCGCGGCACGGCGGGCGGTTCACCGGCGAGCCGGCCTACTTCAAGCACGTGCTCGCGGCGAGCCGGGCGATCCTCGAGAAGACAGGGCTGAAACCCGCCGACTTCCGGCACGCGGTGTTCCACATGCCAAACGGCAAGTTCCCGCTGTCGGCCGGGAAGACCCTGGGGTTCTCGAAGGAGCAGCTCGAGACCGGCTGGGTGGTGAACACCATGGGGAACACCTATTCGGGTTCCTCGCCGACCGGCCTGGCGGCCATTCTGGATGTGGCCGACCCGGGCGACCTGATCCTGATCACGTCGTTCGGCTCGGGAGCGGGGAGTGACTCGTTCGTGCTCAAGGCGACCGAGGAGCTTCAGCGGCGGCGGCCACGTGCTCCGACGGTGCGCTCGATGCTGGATGGCCGGCGTCGCTATCTGACGTACGGCGAGTACTCGAAGTACCGTGAGAAGATCATCGTGAACCAATAGGCGGGCGCTGGGCGGACCGCAGAGGCTGAGAGGAGGGGAGATGCGGGAGGTGGCGATCGTCGGTGCGGGGATGACCCGGTTCGGCGAAATCTGGCAGTCGAGTCTCCGAGACCTCTTCGTCGAGGCGGCCACGGAGGCGCTGCACAGTGCCTCGGCGGACCACCTGGACTCCATGTACGTGGGCAACATGTCCGGAGGGCAGTTCGTCGGACAGGAACACCTCGGGCCCCTAATGGCCGACCATCTCGGCGTGGCGGGGATTCCGGCCGCGCGCGTGGAGTCGGCGTGCGCCTCAGGCGGCGTCGCGCTTCGACTCGCGTTTCTCGAGGTCGCGTCCGGGATGAGTGACGTGGTGCTCGCCGCGGGTGTCGAAAAGATGAACGACGGTGCTGACGTGACCTCCGTGCTCGCTTCTGCTGCCGATCAGGAGACGGAGGTCTATCACGGCATCACATTCCCGGGTCTCTACGCGATGATCGCGCGGGCCCATATGGAGGGGTACGGGACAACGGAGGAGGACATGGCCGCCGTCTCGGTGAAGAACCACCGCCACGGCGCCATGAATCCCAAAGCGCAGTTCCGCAGGGAGGTCACGTTGGAGGAGGTCATGAACTCCTCGCTCGTGTCCGCGCCGCTGCGGCTGCTGCACTGCTCGCCGGTGAGCGATGGCGCGGCCGCCGTGCTGCTCTGTCCGCTGGAGCGGGCCAAGGAGTTCACCGATCGGCCCGTCAAGGTCGTGGGAAGCGGGTTCGCCACGGCGTCGATGGCGCTGGCCGATCGCAACGAGCCTGCTTTCCTCGACTCGGTGCAGCTCTCTGCGGGTCGGGCGTACAAGATGGCCGGCATCAAGCCGTCGGACATCGACGTGATCGAGGTGCACGACTGTTTCTCCATCGCCGAGATCTGCTGTCTCGAGGCGCTCTGCCTCGTAGAGCGAGGCAAGGGAGGCGAAGCCGCCCGGTCGGGGTTCTCGGCGCTCGGTGGCAAGGTGCCGGTGAACACCAGCGGTGGGCTCAAGTCCAAGGGGCATCCGGTGGGCGCCACTGGCGTGGCGCAGGCCATCGAGATCTTCGAGCAGCTGCGGGGCGAAGCGGGAGACCGTCAGGTCCCGGATGCCGGCGTCGGGCTCTGCCAGAACATGGGGGGCTCGGGAGCGAGCTCGGTGGTCCACATCTTCCAGAGGGTATGAGCCATGCCGAGTCCCAGGTATTGGAGGGAGATTCCCAGCCGCTACCGCCTCGAGGCGTCACGCTGCTGCGGCTGTGGCAAGGTGGCGTTTCCCGCCCGGAAGGTGTGCCCGGCCTGCGGCGCGCGGGACTGGAAGCAGATCCAGCTCTCGCGCCAGGGGCGGGTCGTGACCTCGACGGTGGTCCACGTGCCGCCCGACGACTTCCTGATGGAGGCGCCGTACGCGATGGCGGTCGTGGAGACGCCCGAAGGGGCGAGACTGATGTTACAGGTCGTGGACTGCGAGCCGGCCGATGTCCTTCCCGGGACCCAAGTGGACCTGGAGTTCAGGCTCATCCGGCGGGAGGGACACGGCGGCATTCTGTGTTACGGCTACAAGGGTGTGCCGGCAGGGTAGCAGCGACTGGCGCCGTCCGGAGGGGGTGCGCATGCGGAAGGTCCGAGTGTGGGCGGAGCTGAGCGACGAGGCGTTTCACGCGTACGTGGGTGAGGCGCGTCGACGCGGTGTGGAGGTGGAGGCCCTGGTCGAGCAGACCGTGAACTGCCTGTTACGGGAATTGGAACGAGAGGAGAACGAGGGGACGAACTACCCCATCATTCCC
>JBDGYO010000434.1:0-3555 GCA_039584015.1 Gemmatimonadota bacterium
CCCTGCACGATCGCCTCACGTCGCTCCAGCTTGTCCCGGCGACGCAGGATGTCGATGTAGTCGATCAGCACGATGGCGTTGTTCACCACCACGCCCGCCAGGCTGATCACTCCCACGCCCGTCATGATGATCCCGAACGGCATACGGAATACCATGAGGCCGATGAACACGCCGATGGTGGACAGCAGCACCGAGCTCAGGATGATGAGCGGCTTGGTGACGGAGTCGAACTGTGTGACCAGAATGAACCCAATCAGGAACAGCGCCAGCACGAAAGCGCCCGTCAGGAACTCCTCGGACTCCTCCTGCTCCTGCTGCTGTCCGGTGAAGCGCATCTGGTACCCGGTAGGCAGCGACGCCGCGAACTCGGCCAGTTCCTGTTCCACTTCTCCGCGTACGGCCACGGCGTTATAGCCCGAGCGTACGTCCGACATCACCGTGACCATGCGGTCGAGGTCCTTCCGGTTCACGTCGCCGTAGCCCTTGTCCACGCGCCACGTGGCCACCGACGAGAGCGGGACCTGAATCCCGTTGTCCGACCAGATCGTGAGGTCGCCGAGCGAGCTCAAGTCACCGCGGTACTCCTCCGCCAGCCGCACCGTGATGTCGTATTCGTCCTTGCCGTCGCGGTACTTCGAGGCCTCGGTACCGTTGATCGCGTTGCGGATGGTGATGCCGATGTCCTGGGTGGTGAGGCCATAGAGGGCGGCCTTCTCCCGATCCACCTGGATCACCAGCTCGGGGCGGCCCTCGGACATGTCGCTCTCCAGCCCGTCCAGCTTGGCAAACAGCGCCGAGTTCTCCAGGCGCGACACGGCGTCGTCACCCAGCTGCTTGAGCAACACCGGATCGTCTCCCGTGATCTCGATGTTGATCGGGAGTCCGGTAGGCGGGCCCATCTCCGGCTCCTCCAGTGCGACGTCGGCGCCGGCAACGTTGACACCCGCGGTACCTCGGATGAGATCCAGCGTTTCGAACGCATCGATCTCACGGTCCTCGAAGTCCACGAACTGCACCACCACCGTACCCAGGTGCGTGCCGCTGCCCCCGCCAAACCCGGCGGTGACCTTGGAGCCCACCGTGGCCCTCCACACGCGTGCCGAGCGGTGCCTCGATCTGCACGTACGCGGCAACCGGCGGTACGTCCTCGGGGAAGAACTCTACGCCCGCGTTGAACACGCCGAACACCATGACGGCGAACACGAGCGTACCCGCTGCAGCGGCCACCATACGCGCCCGGTGCACCAACGCCCAGCGCAGCACCACCTCGTACCGCTCGATCACGGCAGGAAGGCCCTTCGTCATGACCCAGTGGCCCGCCGGATGTCCCACGTAGTGGTGGAACGCGTACACCGCAACCCCGGTGAGAACGAGCAACACGGACGTCAGCCAGCTCGCCGCGAACATGACCAGCAGCAGCAGGACCACACCCACCGTCAGTACCCGCCGCAGGCCCTTCGTCATCGCCACCGGTGCGTCCTCGGTATCCAGCGAGCGTGCGGCCAACGTGGGCAGGATCACCAGCGCCACGAACAGCGACGAGCTCAGCGTGATGATCAGCGTCAGGGGTAGGTACTTCATGAACTCGCCCATGATCCCCGGCCAGAACACCATGGGGAAGAAGGCGGCGAGGGTCGTGGCGGTGGACGCGATGATGGGAACCGCCACCTCGGCGGTGGCATACTTCGCCGCCCGGACGCGATCGAAGCGGCGCTCCCGGAAGCGGTAGATGTTCTCGACCACCACGATGGCGTTGTCTACCAGCATCCCCAGCGCCAGGATCAGCGAGAACAGCACTACCATGTTCATCGAGAAGCCGGCGAACCGCAGGACGCTGAACGACAGCAGCATCGAGAGCGGGATGGCGAGCCCCACGAACGGTGCGGTGCGGACCCCGAGCACGAACACGAGAATCGCCACCACGAGGATGAGCCCCGCGATGATGTTGTTCTCGAGGCTGCTCACCATGCTCCGGATCTCCTCGGACTGATCCGAGGTGATCATTATGACGGTTCCCGGCGGGAGGCTTGCGAGCTCTCGATCGATGACCCCCCGCACGCCATCGGCCGTCTCGATGATGTTCTCACCGCTGCGCTTCACGACCGCCAGGGAGATCACGGGGTTGCCATCGAGGCGCGCAAAGCTGTCCCGCTCCTTGAAGCCGAAGTCCACCGTGGCCACGTCGCGCACGTAGATCGGCCGGCCGTTGCGCGTCGTGACCACGATGTCGGCAATCGGCTCGGTCTCCTCGAACTCGCCCGGCACCCGCACCAGGTACTTCACGTCGCCCACGTCGATGGTGCCGCCCGGTACGGTCACGTTCTCGAACCTAACGGCGTCGATCACGTCCTCGAACGTGATGTCGTAGAACTTGAGCTTGGATAGGTCCACGTCGACCTGGACTTCGCGCTCCAGGCCCCCAGCCAGGCGCACTTCGAGCACGCTCGGGATCTGCTCCAATTTGTCCTGCAGATCTTCGGCGATTTCCCGCAGGCGCACCTGGCTGTAATCCCCGGCGATGTTCACCTGCATGATGGGAAACTGGGAGAGGTTGATCTCGATGACCTCAGGCTCTTCGGCGGCGGCCGGCAGCTCGGCCTTGCCGATGTCCACCTTCTCCCGCACCCGCTGCAGCGCCTCGTTCATGTCCATCCCGGCCTCGAACTCGATGTTGATGCTCGAGTATCCCTCGGCCGAGACCGACGTGATCGTCTTGACGTCGGCGATGGTGTTGAGCTCGTCCTCCAGGGGCTCCGTGATCAGGGTCTCGATGTCCCCCGGCGCCACCCCCGGGTAGATCGTGTTCACCAGGACGTTGGGCACCACGATCTCTGGCATCGACTCCTTGGGCACCTGCACGTAGGAGGCAAGTCCCATGAGGATGACGATCAGCGTCATCACCATCACGCTGGTCGGGTGGTCGATGGCGAACGAGGTGAGCCAGAATTCCTTGAACCGCCTCTTGTGCCGCGCGTCGGGCGCGGACCCCGGTGGTTGGAAGGTTCCGCTCACGCGCGCCGGGTCCGTGGCCGATCTTGGCGTACGGTGCACGCCGCTGTCGCCGGCCTTGGACTCCTTCGACTTTCCGTCGCCCTTGCCCTCCCCGGCCCCACGGAAGGAGCCGGTATCACCCTTGCGATCGCTCATCGATTCCCCCCGCTGCCGCTCACGACGCGCACGAAACTCCCCTCATCGACCAGGCGCTGTCCCACCGTGATCAACTGTTCGCCGATCTCCAGGCCGGCAGCGATCACGATGCGATTGCCGTACGACGGCCCGAGCTCCACCTCCCGCGCCGAGGCAATCGGGTAGCCGTCGCGGTCCGCCACTACGTAGACCTGATAGCCGTCCTCGGTACGCAGCACGACCTGCTGTGGGACCACGATCACGTGCTGCAGCCGCTCCCGCTCGACCTGCACGTTCGCCACCATGGTGCCCACAAACTCGATGACCCCGAGGAACTCTCGTCCGCCCAGTGGATCGAGGGTAATGCGGGCGCTGTCGCCGCGGTGCACGGACAGCGCGAACCGCTCGGGAACACCGCCTACCACCTTC
>JBDGYO010000435.1:0-2515 GCA_039584015.1 Gemmatimonadota bacterium
GTTGCGTGACCTGTTCCTCCGGGGGCGGCAGGAGCTCAGCCCGGGCCTCCAGCTCGGTCAGGTCCCGTTCCCATTCCGCGTGCTTCTTCTTCCAGGCGGGACTGGCCTTGTCCTCGAGGAGAGTGCGGAGCGTTTCGATCTGGCTGGAAATCCACTGAGCCTGCGTCATCTGGCGCCCGCGGCCGGAGACGACCGAAAGCCATTGCTCGAAGCTGCCGGGGAGCGTCGAGTACATGCCGAGGTTGTAGTAGTGCGAGAAGTCCCTGATCTCGGCCGCCGGCGTCGCGGTGAGGTAGTGGATCCGGTGGTTGCCGCGGCGCTCGAAGTCGATGTGCAGCTCGCGCCACTGACCGGCTTTTTGTGTCTCCGTGCGCCGGAAGGTGTGCGCCTCGTCTGCGAGCCAGGCGTCGAACTTCGCGTCCACCATCATCGGCAGGAACTTGGCGAAGTTCGACTGGTCCATGAAGTACACGGTCGGCCGGACCGTGTCGCTGGGAATCTTCGGGATGATGGTCCTCCCGCCCTTCTTCGTGTTCTCCTTGAAGTAGAAGTCTTTGACCAGGTACTTCATATCGAACGGAGGCTTCCCATCGAACATCCTGGTGAACTCGGCCTTCACGTTCTCGACGTTCTGCGCTCCGATGGTCGTGACGAGGATACGGCGCGCACCCTTCGAGACGAGCTCATGGGCGATGCCGCCGATCACGCGCGTCTTGCCGACGCCGGGAGCATCCGCGATCAGGACGCCGTGCCCCCCGGACTCGGACGCTTGCATCGCCATCGCCACGCCGTCCATCTGGTGGTTGAAGAGGTTGCCCTTCTTGTGCAGCTCCATGAGCTCGCGCGTCGGCTGGTAGGTGTTCTCGGTGAACGGCACGCCCGCCTGGCCGCGAGACTCTACAAGCTGTCTTTCGCCGGGAGATCGCCAGAATCGTGCGCCGCCCTGATACGGAGCAACCACTCGACTACCACCAGCGGCTTTCCATGCCGCCTTCCTGGCAGGCGAGAAGAGATTCCATTCTGCTGCTGCAACAACTGGTCGAAGTAGTCGGCTCTCTCGAATGGCGCTGAAGATGGATCGTTTTTGTTTGACAGCGCCGGTTGAAACCACGCTGGCACCCAGCCCGGGACTGATGGTTGAAGGTCCTGAGACACCTCCTCCCACAACGCCTGATCCTCCCGTGTCCGGGTCCAGTTCTCCGGCATCGGGATGGGGCCTGTCTCCTCGAGGCGTCGGACCAACGGGAGAAGGAGAGGGTGGGGCAGAATTTCCCCGAACTCCTCCTTCAGTCCCTCCAGGTCGTCCAGGTACTCCCACTGGCTCGGGTGTGCCACCTTCGTCTCCTTTCGGGACCTTGCCCTGTGCTTTTCTAACGCCAGGGGTCTGTCCCATCTTCCGTTTCCGCCACAACTCGAGCATCCGCTTCCGCATGTCGGACTCCTTGCTGGAGGCCATGCGGGACTCGCCGCGCTTGAGGGCGCGTATGTCGCGGAACGGAACGACCTGCGGTGTGTCGATCCCTTCTATCTGGACGCGGTAGAGCGGCTCGCCCGAGGGGCTCTTTTCCTCCCCGACGATCTTTCCCCGGACCCATCGCTCGACGTTCCTGATCTCTCCATGTTCGCCTTCCGCGAAAGTGCTGCGGACCTCCACCTCCTCGCCGTAGCGCGGAGTCTCTGCTGGCTTGTCCTTGCCTAACAGACTGTCGCGGTAAGCCTTCGCGGCCTCGCGCATCTCCGGCTTGTCGAAGCTCTCGATGAGCTCGTTCGACTCGCGCAGGAACTCCTCGAACTCGCGCTTCGGGAACACGTCGTCCATCTTGACCCAGCGCTCCTCGCCGCCCCGTTCGATCTTGACGGCGGTGCCGTCGCTGGACGTGTCGAGGATGGTGTGTTCCTTGAACTCCAGCTTGCCGTCCTTCTCGACCGGCATCAGGATCTTGTCGCCGGCGTTAGCGCCAGTCGAAACGCTCGCCTCGATGGCGTCCAGGAGCTCCTGGGGGATGTCGCGCTGGAGCTCGCGGTAGGCTTTGACGATCCCGTCCATCGTCTTGGCCTTGGCCTTGTCGGAGAGCCCCTCCTCCCAGAAATACTTCTGCTCGAGTTTCTCGATCTTGTCCTCGAGCGCCAGCATGCGCTTGCGTGTCATGCCCTCCGGAATGCGTGCGTCCTGCTCAGCCCGGTCGAGGATGTCCACCAGGCGGTCGCCTAGCTTCACCTCGCGCTCGTTCTTGAGATCCAGCTTGTCTGCCTTGTCGTGGAAGGTTCTCGTGTCGATCACGCCCAGGCGCTCGTGGAGAACCAGCTCGAGGAACTCCCGTTCCTTGGCGTTCTTGCTCTTCTCGATGTGTTCGTAGCCCCGCTCCCACTGAAGATCGACGCTGCGCTGGGCCTGGTCCGGCGCGGCCTTCGGCGTTGGCGGCCTCTCGGCTTTGGTGGGCTTCGCCGGCTTGGGTTTCGCTTGCGGCGTGAGGTGCTTCGGGAGCGCTCCTTTCACCAGGATCTCGCCTGTCTG